>JBEKOS010000005.1:0-27839 GCA_049521535.1 Terriglobales bacterium
AACGTAGAAGCCCTGCTGTGGAAGCGCCACCTGGACGTCGCTCACAACCCCATCTGGAAGGCGGTTTGCTGGCGTGAATACAAGACCATGGCGCGCTATGAGAAACGCTGGCTCCGGGCAGCAGACCATGTATTGACGGTCTCGGAAACCGACCGGGAATACTTTTCCGCGCTGATACCGAAAGAAAAAATCACGGTGATCCCGACCGGGGCGGACACGGATTATTTTCGGCCGCAGTCAGCCGAGGTGGTGGCGAATTCGCTGGTCTTTACGGGCGCCATGGACTGGCTGCCCAACGAGGACGGCATCTCGTATTTTGTCGAGGAAATTCTGCCGCTCGTACAGCGAGAGATTCCCGACGCGAAGCTGGTGATTGTTGGCCGGAATCCGTCGGCGCGCGTGCAGGCGCTGGCCGGCAGCAGCGTGCGGGTTACCGGCAGGGTCGCTGACGTCCGCCCGTATATTGCGGAAGGAGCGGTGTATGTGGTGCCGCTTCGCATCGGCAGCGGGACCCGGTTGAAGATTTTTGAAGCCATGGCCATGGCAAAGCCGGTTGTGTCCACTACCATTGGCGCCGAAGGATTGCCGGTTCGCGACGGCGAGCACCTGCTGCTGGCGGACTCCGCAGCGGAATTTGCGAAGCGAGTGGTGGAGTTGTTGCGGAATCCCGCGCATGGGGACGCGCTGGGATTAGCGGCTCGACAATTGGTTGAACAGTCTTATAGCTGGGGAGCCGTCACGAAGGTATTTTCCGCCGTGCTGGAACGGCTTGTGGTCCAGCAGCAGAAAATTCCGCCGCTGATCAACGCTGATTGACGCGGATTATCGATTCACTCCCCGGGATTAGGAGAATTGGACCTCCGATCCCGAGTTCTGAGCCACATTTTTCTTACTTGTCGAAGTCTATGGGCGTAACCTCAACCTCAGCCTGGGCGACGTTTTTTTCACAGGTCCGTAGGAGCAAAGACGGTGACACCTGCTATCTGCTGAAAAACTGCATCATGGCTCGCGAGCATGGAAATTCCATAAAGGCGCATACAAGCAACCACAAGCGAATCGTTATGGAGTAAACCATACTCGTGCCGTTCGACGTGAGCTGCGAGAAGGACGTGCTCGTCGACGGCCACGAGCAGGAGGTTGAACGTGAGTAAATTATGTACATCCTTCCAGTAATCCGCTAGCTGCTTCACCCGCTCGGGATGCTCGCCAAGAGTTTTCGCCGCCTGGGATCCAGCCAGGCCTTTGCTCTTGGCCTCTTCGCACATGAGCCGGTGGGTGATTTCACCAATGATGTGGGCAGACGTGACTCCATTGACTTCCTCGGATGCGCAGCGGTGCAGGAGTCTTCGGCATTGGGGTGATCGTCCGCTTAGGCCGTAGATGAGAACATCTGCATCGAGAAAGAGGTCAGCACCGACAGGAATGCTACTCAGCGGATGAGCCGGCATGGCGCGCTATTCTTCTTCCAGGTCGGCATTTTCTGCGGCATCTTTCCACTGTTCCGGAGTAAGTTGCAATGCGGGAGACGCCTCCAGCGCAGCCATTGCCGCAGCTACTCGCGCTTGCCTGGTCTGCGCCCGGAAATGGTGTTTCCTTAACGCATCCAATCGTGCAGCCCGCCCTGACGGCTGCTCGCTTAGCGTTCTGCAATCGACTTCGACGGCAATGCGCTCAGAATTCTTGCAATGCCGTTACAACGAATGGAAGATGCCGGCGAGTGCCGAAAGCTCGATGTCATTGGGCGGATTGGCGGGACAACGAACCAGAAGCGATTAGTGCTTATCCAGCAAGAGACGGAGTTGCCAGCGCTCAACCTCTACTCGTTCGCGCATCTCATCCCACACACACGAGCTCCCCTTTTTCCTTCAGGAAGCGGGTGAAGGGGTTCTCTTCATCAAGATCGATCAGGTCGAGCGGACACTCCAGCGCGTCATGCGCACCGGCCATCGCGCGAAAAAATACTTCAAGACGCAATCCGGAAACAGCCATGTCAACGTCGGAATTCTCGCGCATTGTTCCCTTGCCGCAGAACCCAAGAGGTACACCTCCCGCGGTCCGTGCGCCTTGAGCGCGGTAGCTGCCCTCTCGATCAAAGGTGAGATTTCGATCCGTTCCACGACCTCAGCATGCCAACCGTCATACCGCCAACTCAACGGGGGTGCCTTTTCAATGGACTTCCTTACGGGGCTGGCGCCGACGGCGCTTCGATCCATACTACGGAATCGCCATCGCCGAAATCGGGCCGGTGCCAATTACTGCGCCTGCGGTATTCAGGTAGTCGACCTGATAGAAGAGCACATGCTGGGGGATGCCGATCTTGAGCGTCTCCGTTGATGCCAGTGGTGAGATTGCGCTGTTGCATACCTGCCCTGAAGGCTCGCAGTGAAAGGCATCACGATCACCATATTCCTCGTATCCGTACTTTACCCGCGTCTTTGCGGCGCCGGGATACGCAGCCACCGCGATTGATACGTTCTCCAGTTCGGTGCGGTCAATTCCGTCGTCAACGGGTTGTGCAGGGACCTTCACCATGCAGTAGTGCGCATATTCAGCCGTTGTCGCCAGCTTGTCTTCGCCGCGTCCCGTCGGGACCCTGGGTGAGCTGGTAACGCCGGCCGGGGGTGGCGGAACCGAGGCGATCCCAGCACCCGCCTCGGCAGGTGCGTTTGGCGTGTCGACGCAACGCCACAGAATCCAGCTTCCGTCCGACAGCACATTAGCCACCGCCGGTCCGAATCCATCTGCACGCGGCGGGCCGACCAGCGTGGGTGATATGACAAGGCGGCTCCCGCTAACACCCGCCAGTTTGCCCTGCCTCTCGCTTGACTGCAATCCGAACTGCATCACGCTATTCGGCAATTGGTCGGTAAACCACGACCGAGCTTGCACGTCGCCAGCGGCCTGGTTCATCGATGGTCGCCTGACGCTGACGGAGGCGGCGGTTTTGGGCGAGAAGCGCGCCGCGTCAACGATTATTCCGGGTGGCTGGGTAAATGTCTCGCCGATCCATTGGCTCTGCAGGGGCGTTTGCTGGCGAACCGCATAACCCTCCTTGCGACCGCAAATGTCGTAGGGCTCGCGCGCCACGCACTGGTTCATGCCTGCGGGATTCATCTTCTCGTCGCGTGCATAGAACGATCCACTGTCCTCGCCCGGCGGCGCATCGGCAAAGTCCCACCACCAATACCCGTTGGCCAGATTAGCGGCCGAACAGGTCGCGACCAGAAACACGCCCGCACGGTGGGTTGTTGCGCCTCGGCCATCGCAGGAGATGCTTCCTTCGGCAGCATGACAGCCGCGCTCCACCGTCAGCAGGGTGCCCGATTTGGCCGCGATACGCACAATTTCGCGCGTATCGGAGAACTGCAGATAGTCACCCATGGCGAGATCCTGCAGATAGCCTTGGGCCGGAGACATTGGCTCGCCTTTGTGCCAACTGTTGACGGAGATCCTGGTCTCTGCAGCGTCGATGCCCAGCACCAGCCTGGTCTGGTAGGGTCCGCCGGCGTCGCCATCGCCGTCGGGAGTCGCCAGCCTCATGCCGATCCACTTCCAATCATCGCTCACGGTGTACATTACCGAGTCGATGCCGCACCAGCGCGAATTGGTCCGCTGATAGACCGCATTCAAGGCCTCGAGACGCGGGCAGTTCGTACGTTTGGTCTCGCAGGTTTCGTCCCGGCGCTGGCGGTCTCCCAGGTTGAAGACGCCGACCCAGCCCATTGCGCCCTGCGAGGCATTCAGGCATTGGAAAACCAGGTGATCGCCCAGCACGGCGCGAATGGAACAGTTGGAGAACACATCCGGATTGAATGTGGAATCGAACGCAACCATCAGGCTGGTGAGCGATTGGTCTGGCCCAGGCGTGAGATTGGCTACGGTGTTGTGTGCTGCCCAATGGGCTCCGCCGGCCACCTCGGCATCGCTGTTCTGCTCGAAGCGGACAATCAGAAACTGGTTATGCGCTTCGCTGTCGCTGTTTCCTTTGACGAGCGTGTAGACATAGTTGGGATAAGCCGGATTCCCATCGACGTGAAAGCCCGTATTAGCGTCATAAGATCCGGGAAGGACCTGGTCATCGTCTCCTTCATAACTCATTGCACCCAGGAACCGCACGGTCCCGTTCGGATGAATCCAGTAAAGCATTCCATGCTCGCCGCCACCCCACTGAAGGGCACACCGGAACCCTCCCTCCTTGTCGGGCTTGCCGTTTTCCGTCCGGAAATCACTGCAAAGGTGATAAAAACCAGCGTCAACACCCTGGACAAAATTTGCCGGGTTGGCGCTGTCGGAAGCGAGCGTAACGCGCCGCACTTGAGCCCCGGTTTGCGGGTCGATCAGGTCGGCATTCCGGCCGGCCGGATAGTCGGGAAACATCAACGTGCCGCTGGCGTCATCCCAAAGTGGCGGATCGACGAAGGTGTTCCCATTTGGCGGGCTCATGGTCTTGAACGATCCCGAGGCCGGTGACGCTGCGCATCCGCTGACCTGGTAAAAGTGCTCAGTATCTGCTTTCAGGGCGAGCGAGTGCCACTTGTGATCGGCGCCTTGGGCGACAGAACGCTTACCCACGACGAAATAGCGAGGGCCTGGAACGTTTTGTCCATCGCCGCTGGAGCTGCGAAACAACGCCTCATTCACTGCATTGACCGGTTTATAGCCGTCGCCGAAGTTGTCGGTTTCGCTGACCCTGATCGAGCAACTGCGTGAGTCGCGGGCGTCGTAGCGAAGGATGAATTGAGTGGCCGTGACGGAGTTGGGGGGCGCGTCAGATGCGGCACACGAGCTCGTGCCAGGCACCGCGAGCGCCAGCACGAGTAGCAACGGACGCGCTTTCATCGGCAACTCCCTCCTGATACGCGATACTCAGGGGCGAGGCGCCCCGCAAGTACCAGCGGGCCGCCGGCGCAATCTTCAGAACTCCCTCGGCCTGCAGCATTGCCGGTTCGGCAACCGTCGGTGCGCGCGGTCCAGCCCGCAACCGCACGGCAATTTCTTTAGTTGCTGCTCCGTCCGTCCTTGTGCAGTTCCTGCTCCAGCAACCGGAGGAGTTGCTCGCGGCGGTCAGAGTCGAGCTCCCGCTCCAACTCTTCCAGCGCCAACCGGAAAACATCGTAATGGTGCAGGCCGGCAAACTTGGGATCCTGGGTTAGTTCCAGCCAGATCTTATGGAGTTTCTGGTTATCCTCGTCGCGCAATCGGGGTGCGTGCGGGCCCAGCAGATACTCCTTCGATGTGCCGTCAGGGACTACGATCTCCAGGACTATGTTTGGGCGGGGCTCCGGGAGTCGCTCCCAGGCATCGCCGGCGAGCTTGGCCTGCTCGTCCGCCGTGAGCTTGTTGGATAAGCCGCATACAATGCGCGAGGATTCCAGTCTCTGCGCCGCCACCAGAAAACTATCGAACACGTTAGTGGAAGGAACCACCAGCAGACGTACCGGCTTACCTTCCTTTTCCGCTATGGCAACCACCCGCGAAAACAGCTCTTGTTCGAAATGATCAAAAACATCCTTGGCTTCATAGATGATGTTGCCGCCGAAACTGTGCTCGCGATGCGAAAGGCGGGAGGTCATGACTGCGACGTCCTGTTTGTTCGTGTCCGCGTCCTTCAGGGCCTTTCGCAGATAGTACAGATTGCGGGGATCACGCACCCCCACCAGAATGTTGCCCGGACGCACTCCCACCGTATGATCGTCCATCTCCGGATTGCCGAAAACGCGGAACTGTTCCAGTTGCTCCGGGTGGCCGTGGGCCTGCTTTCTTTCGCGACGTTCGGACCAGGTGAAAATGCCAAAGAAGGCCGCGCTGAAAACGACGCCGGCGATGGTGGCGTCCACTTTGGTCAGAAAGTTGACAATGGCGGTAGCAAACAGAACCAGCGCGATCAGAAACAGCCCAACAGGGAACTCGATGCCTCCGATAGTGATGTTGCCGGGCACCTTCCACTCGCGGCGTTCCTTGTGCGTGTAGCGCAGCACCAGCACGGCCAGGGCCTTGAAAGCGAAACTCCAGATCACTCCGAAGGCATACAGCGCCGCCAGCAGATATACATTGCCGCCGCTGGCGAGGATGGTGACAACCTGCAATCCAACTACGAGATTGATGATGCGATACGTGGTGCCAAAGCGGGTGTGCGGTCGCTGGAACCACGAGGTCAGCACGCCGTCCTCACTCACCCGGTTCAGCACGCCGTTGGCGCCCACGATTGCGGTATTCGCCGCTCCAGCCAGAATCAGCACGCCCACAATTACCACGAAGGCATGAAATACCAGTTTGATTCCCGTGGGACCGACCACGTACATGGCTAGCCCGCCGATGAGGTTGCCGAAATAATCCGGCCGCACGGCATCGGGAATAATCATGACGGCGAAAAAGGAGACCAGGGAGGTAAACAGCAGACTGTAGAGGAAAATCACCAGACCGGCGCGCTCCAGGTTCTTGAGCTTGGGGTGCTCGATCTCGCGATTGACCTGGGCCAGCGTCTCCTCGCCGCTCATAGCCAGGACGGAATGGCCAAAGCCCACCAGCACAACAACCAGCGTGATGTGCTGAGCCCAGGTGCCGGTGAGCCATCCCCAGGTTTCGCGCTCGAATTTGAAGTTGCTGAAGTTCGGCAAGGGCGGCAGGTGGGCACCCAGCTTAAGGACCGAGATCAGGCACCAGACGATCAAAATGACCACCATCACGGTGGTGATTTTCATGATCTGTAATGCCCGGTCGCTGCTTTCGTGAATGCCCTGCGTGTTCTTCCACCAGAAGTAACCCACCACGATGAGGGCAAATCCCGCAGCCAGGTGATTCTGTGAGCCAGCGCTTACCAGGACGTTGGGATTGCCGAAATACTGCGCGACATCATGAATCCAGCCCGCGAGGTACTGGCCGGCGGAAACCGCGCTGATGGGCCCGGTAAGAATGTAGTCAAACAGCAGCGCCGAAACGGAAAGCTTGGCCAGCGTGCCTCCCATCGCCTCTTTGACCACGCGGTAGACGCCACCGCGAACGAACATGCTGCTGGATTCGATATATACTGCGCGGACGGCGTAACTGAACAGCATTACGGCCAGGATGAACCAGGGCGCGCTCTTGCCAATGACCTTCTCGGCGTCGCCGCCTGCATAATAGGCGGACGAAGCCAGGTCGGAGAGCACAATCGCCGCCACCCGCCAGAACGAGATGAACGTCAGCATCACCGTGCTGGCCACGAAGACTGGGATCGCCGTGCGCTTCAGGTTGTTCGTGATGTTATTGGAGGGAGTCTCCATGCGGGCGCGACTAGGCTATTCTACCCCACGACATGCGAAAGCAATCGCCACGGCGTGCGGAGAGTGAAGGCGACTTGCGGACGTGGAGACAAAGGGACATTCGCACCCGCTTGCGGGATTATCGTCGCCGAAGAAAATCGCCCCGGCTTGCATGCCGGGGCGAGCGTGCCAATAAGATTTAAGTCCGTTTTACGAACACCCGCTGGTATTGCCGCAGTTCATGCACTTGTAACAACTGCCATTGCGGACCATGATGCTGCCGCAGTTCTGGCAACTGGGGGCATCACCGAGATCGAGGATATCTTTTATCGTTCCGCTGTTCATTGGGACTCCCGGCAGAGTCGATCGCACATTAACGGCGGAGGTGTCGCTCGACATCTCATTAGCCACATCCGGACCCATGTCCTGCGGGCCGGAGAGCGCCACCGGCGACTTGGGGCGCAGTTCTTCGAATAGGCTTTGCTGCTGGCCGCTGAGGAAGCGCAGATGCAACCAGCGGAAAATGTAATCCATGATGGACTTCGCGTAGCCGATGTGCGGATTCTGAGTCCAGCCGCTCGGCTCGAAGCGAGTGTGCTCAAACTTTTCGCAGAGCAAACGCAACGGCACTCCGTGCTGCAATGCAATCGAAATCGCCAGGGCAAAAGAATCCATTAGGCCGCTGACCGTGGAGCCTTCCTTCGCCATGGTGATGAAAATTTCGCCCGGCTGATTGTTGGGGTAACAGCCCACCGTAATGTAGCCTTCATGGCCGGCGATGTGAAACTTGTGCGTTATGGAAAGGCGCTCGTCGGGCAGCTTGTGACGAACGGCCCGCGGCGGCGCGTTGAGGTCTTCCGGCGCAGTCTCTACCTGCGCCTTACGGTTTTCGCTCTTACTTTCGGCCTTCTCTTTCACTTCCTTGCTCAACACCAGCGGCTGAGCCTTCTTGCAGCCGTCGCGGTAGACAGCCACGGCCTTCAATCCCAGATGCCAGGCTTCCATATACGCGTTCATGATGTCTTCCACGCTGGCGTTTTCCGGCAGGTTGACGGTCTTGGAAATGGCGCCGGAAAGGAACGGCTGCGCCGCCGACATCATGCGCAGGTGACCCATATATTGGATGGAGCGAGTGCCCTTGGCGGGCCGGAAGCTGCAATCGAAAACTGCGAGATGCTCTTCACGCAGGTGCGGGGCGCCCTCGATGGTGCCGGTAGCATCAATGTAGCCGACAATTTGGCTGGTCTGCTCGCTGGAGTAGCCCAGCTTGAACAGCGCCGCCGGCACAGTGTTGTTCACGATCTTGATGACGCCGCCGCCTACCAGCTTCTTGTATTTCACCAGTCCGAGTTCCGGTTCGATGCCGGTGGTGTCGCAGTCCATCATAAAACCGATGGTCCCGGTAGGCGCGAGTACGGTCACCTGAGAGTTGCGGTAGCCGAATTTTTCGCCATGCGCCAGCGCGGCATCCCACACCTGCTCGGAAGCCTTCTTGAGCTCTCCAATCTGTGCGGTAGATGCGGTGCCAATCCGGTTCACTGAGGCCCGGTGCATGCGAATCACGTCGAGAAACGGTTCCCGATTGGCATAGAAGCCCGGGCAGGCGCCACCCTGGTCACCGTCGGAGCCGCCCATGGCTGCCTGCAAGTTGGAATTCGCAGCATCCAGCGCAGGGCACAGTTCTGCGATGCGCGAGGACTGCAAGTATGCCTCGCCGCACAAGATGGCGGTGATGGCGGCGGCATAATCACGACCGGCCTCGGAGTCGTAAGGCAGACCAGCAGCCATCAAGAGCGCTCCCAAGTTGGCGTAGCCGAGACCGAGCGGCCGAAAATCATGCGAATTCTTCCCGATTGACTCCGTGGGATAACCACTGGCGTCCACCAGAATCTCCTGTGCGGTGATGATAACGTCCACCGCCTGGCGAAATCCCTCCACGTCGAACGCTCCACCACTGCCGGCGAACTTCATCAGATTCAGGGACGCAAGGTTGCAGGCTGAATCGTCCAGGAACATGTATTCGCTGCAGGGATTGGAGGCATTGATGCGGCCGGTGTTCTTCGAGGTGTGCCAGCGATTGATCACGCTGTCGAACTGCATGCCCGGATCACCACATTGCCAGGTGGCTTCTGCGATTTTGCGCAGCAGGTCCTTGGCCCGGTGGGTCGTGATTGGGCGCCCGTCCCGTACCGCGCGGGTGGTGAAGCCGGCATCGTTTTGCACAGCATTCATGAATTCGTCGGTTACGCGCACCGAGTTGTTGGCGTTCTGAAAAAAGATGGAGGCGTAGGCTTCGGAGTCTGGCGTGGAACCCTCGTAACCATTCTGCACCAGTACCCAAGCCTTGGCTTCTTCCTTGGCCTTGCAGTCGATGAACTCCACGATGTCCGGATGGTCGATATTCAGAATGACCATCTTGGCGGCGCGCCGCGTCTTGCCCCCGCTCTTGATGACACCGGCAAAAGCATCGAAGCCCTTCATGAAGCTGAGCGGGCCGCTCGCCTGGCCGCCGCCGGAAAGATTCTCCATGGAGCCGCGCAAGCTGCTCAGGTTGCTGCCGGTGCCAGAACCCCATTTAAAGAGCATGCCTTCGGTCTTGGCCAAAGTCAGGATGCTGTCCAGGGAGTCATGCACCGAGTTGATAAAGCAGGCGGAACATTGCGGCCGGCTGTAGCCCGCGCGCCCGAATTCCACTTGCTGTGCCTGCGCATTCCAGTGCCAGTTCTGAGCGTCGGAGTCGGGCTCGATGCGATCGCAGCCCACGTTAAACCAAACGGGTGAATTGAACGCCGCCATCTGGCGTAGCAGGATGTGGGCAAGCTCGTCGTGAAACACGGCGGCATCTTCGGCGCTGCGGAAATAACCGCCAGCGACGCCCCAGTCGCGGATACTCTCGGCCACGCGGGTAATGAGCTGGCGGACTCCGGTTTCGCGATCCGACCCGCCCAGAGTGCCGTGCAGATACTTGCTGGCAACGATGTTAGTGGCCGTCTGCGACCAGTCCTTCGGCACCTCGACGTTTTTTTGTTCGAAGATCATCTCGCCCTGAGCATCGGTGATTTGCGCGTCGCGCAGTTCCCATTGGAGCGCGTCGTAAGGCGACAGTCCCGCCTGGGTAAAGAAACGCCGGAAGCCAAGCCCAGGGGCCTTACGTCCCGCGCTATCGCGCACGGAAGCGATGCGCGATGCAGGCAGCGGCCATGCGGCCAACTTCGGTGTACTCGCTTCGGCCGGGGCTGCCGCGCGCTGGGACGATTGTTCAGTCGCAATGGAACTGATCTTCGCATTCAATTCAGCCATGGTAATTCTCCTGGAATTTCTTTCCGGCGAGCCTATTGCCGCCGGGAATAGTGCGTTTCCTTTGAAACCGGGCGACGGAATTCACGGACGCCCGGAAACGGCTCACTTTTGCCAGTTCACCGATATCGCCAGGCGCAATTAACGACCGTCACCGAAGTATTAGATTTGGAAAGAACCCCAATATCTGCCTGGGATGCCAAACTAATACCATAAGTAGGGTTTGTCAAGTACCTACCGCAATATCTTGTATCCCATTGCATCTAAATGGAAAAATGTCGGGACGGACCCTGCAACATGAAAAATCGGCGACCAATTGTTACTGGAAGATTAATCTATGCCGCGAGAACGGTCCGGTCAATTACCCATTAAAGGTGCAGTTGTGGAAAACCAAGCGAAAGAACCTTCAGCATGGAAACCACACAAACGCGGAAGCCAAAAACATGGCATGCAGGGGAACGTTTCTCCGCTGCATGCCAATTACATTCTCTGAGTCTTCCGGGTTGATTACACACTTCCTAAGCGTTCACTTTTCTTGCAATTGACTTAGCCTGCGTGAACAGGAACAGGTAATCCGGACCGCCGGCCTTGGAGTCAGTGCCCGACATGTTGAATCCGCCGAACGGATGCGCGCCCACAACAGCGCCGGTGCACTTGCGGTTGATGTAAAGATTGCCGCAGTGGAATTCCTGCATGCCGCGCTCGATCTTCTTCTCGTCCGCGGTGTAGATGGCCCCGGTCAGGCCGAACTCGGTGTCATTGGCGATCTCGAGCGCATGGTCGAAGTTCTTCGACTTCATGATGGCCAGAACCGGTCCGAAAATCTCTTCCTGCTCCAACTTTGATTTGGGAGGAATGTCTGCGAACACCGTTGGTTCCACGAAGAAGCCATCGCCCAAGTCGGAACGCCGCTTGCCTCCGGTGATCAGGCGCCCATCCTTCTTGCCGTGTTCGATGTAATCGAGAATCGAATTCATCGAGCTTTCGTTCACCACCGGGCCCATGCCGGGGTTGGTGGTGGGATCGCCTAGAGTAATCTTCTCCACGCGAGCCTTGAGCTTTTCAATGAAGGGCTCGTAGATCTTTTCGTCCAGGATCAGCCGCGAGCACGCGGAACATTTTTCGCCCGCAAACCCGAATGCGCTTACCGCCACGCCTTCCACAGCGGCGTCGATGTTGGCGTCGGCCTCGACGATGATCGCGTCCTTGCCGCCCATTTCCAGCACCACGCGCTTGATCCAAAGCTGCTCGGGCTGCTTGGTGGCTGCGACACTGTTGATGCGCAGCCCAACTTCGCGCGATCCGGTGAAGGCGATAAAGCGTGTCTTGGGATGCGAAACCAGTGCATCCCCAAAGCTTGCACCCGCGCCGGGGCAGAAGTTCACTACGCCATCCGGCAGTCCGGCTTCACGCAGTAAATCAAAGAAGAAACGTGCAATGGCCGGAGAGTCACTGGAGGGCTTCAAGATGACCGCATTACCGCTGACGGCAGCGGCCGAGGTCATGCCGGCCATGATCGCGCCGGGAAAGTTCCACGGCGGGATCACAATGCCAACGCCGAGGGGAATGTACCAGAGTAGATCGCGCTCACCGGCCAATTGCACCGGCGGTTCAATCTGGGCGAGGCGTAGCGCTTCACGCGCGTAGAATTCGCAGAAGTCGAGCGTTTCGGCGGTGTCGGCATCGGCTTCCGCCCAGTTCTTGCCGACTTCAAAAATCATCCACGCAGAGAATTCATGCTTGCGCGCGCGGATCAGCTTCGCCGTGCGCAGCAATAATCCGGCCCGCTCTTCGGCCGAAGTGCGGCTCCAGGTGGCAAAGGCCTTCAACGCCGCGCTCATCGCGGGCTCGACCTCTTCCTGGCCGGCCTTTTGGAATACTCCGACAATCTCCGACGGTTTGGCCGGATTGAGTGACTTGATTTTGCCCTTGGTGTGGACTTCTTTGCCGCCAATGATCAGCGGATATTCGCGTCCCAGTTCCGAGCGGACCTTCTCGATGGCAGCGCGCATGGCCTGCTGGTTTTCGGATTTGCTGAAATCAGTGAGTGGCTCGTTGCGGAACGGTCCCACTTCGAGCGAAGGATTGGTGGTAGCCATTATTGCCTCCTTAAGAATATGAATTCGACTTTTCGCCGCAGATCAACGCGAAAAACGCGGACTTGAGACCTCCGAAGCGACTTCCCTATCTTACCCTGTCCATGGTGTTTACTGCATTCTCTACTTCTCTGCTCCGCCATCCATAGCTGGTACACAACCCCAATCTGGCGTCTGACGACCGGCAGCTCCTAAACGGTTTCTACGTCCAGCGAAACCAGCGCAGCGCCAGCAGGAATGACAAGCCGCCCCACACCGCCAGCACCAGAAAGCGCGTCCCTTGCGATGCCAGCGGCGCGCCCTCCAGAATCAGAGCGCGCAGAGCATCATTGAGCGCGGTCAACGGCAGTGCCTTGATAAACGGTTGCACCACGGCCGGAAAGCGCTCGTACGAGAAAAACACGCCGGAAAACACCCACATGGGCATCATCACCAGGTTGATCAACCCGCTGACGCTTTCGATCTTCTGGGCGCGGCTGGCAGTCAACAAGCCGATGCCGGCAAAGCTAAGTGCTCCGAGCGTTCCCATCAGCAGGATGCTGAAAAGCGATCCCAATACCCGCATGTGAAACACCAGCACGCCAAACCCGAGCAGCAGGCACACCTCGATGAGCATCAGAACCAGTCGGCTGCTGGTAAGCGCCAGCAGGAAGTCTGTGCGGCGCATGGGCGTGGCCACATAACGCTTGAGGAGTTTTCGCTGGCGCATCTCGACCAGGGCGAAGCCAATTCCCCACATTCCGGAATTCATCAGGTTCATTCCCAGCAGTCCGGGAATCAGGAAGTCAATGTACCGCGAACCGGGCTCGCTGGAAATGGTCACAGCGGTGCTGACCGGATCCTTTCTGCCCGCAGCCGCCTGGATGGCGTTATCCACCTCAGACCGGGCCAATACGCTTTCCGGCCGCGCCGGATCGTAGAGATACTGCAAGCCGCCATTTGCATCCGGAATGACCACCAGGGCATATTTCCCTAGACGAAATCGGTTGAGGGCTTCGTCATGCGCCCGCAGGTCCGCCTGAATACTTCCGGCCTTGGCTGCCGGAGAGGCTTGAATCAATTGCATGGCACGGTCAGAGCCTGTTTCCGCAACCACCACGACCAGCGACTTATCCGCGGGCTTTTGACGAAAGGCAATCCCCAACCCGAAGGCCAGCAGCAGCGGAAATACGAAAACCCAGAAGATGACCTCAGGTTCGCGCTGCAACTCCCGCATTCGCGCCAGAAGCAGATGCGCGTAGCCGGCAAAGCGGCCGTTCTCGTGGACGGGCGGCAACGAGCCGCCGCTTGCCTCTTTCGCTTCGACGGGCTTCATGGACGGTGTGGACATAATGGACATGGCCAAAGTCGCTTTTCGTTGATCTTCAATTACCAGATGCCTGTTGCTACTCTTCTCGAAGATGTCTGCCCGTCAAATGCACAAAGACGTCTTCCAGACTCGCCTGACGGGTGGTCAAATGTGCAAGTCGCAGCCCGCGGTTTTGCACCGCGCCAAGCAGCGACGGGATAGTCTCATGCGGCTCGTGCACGCTCAGGAAAACACGGCCGTCTTCGGAATGGACAGAATCCACGCCAGGCAGGGAAAGCCACAGTTTCCGCATCTCGCCATTGGTCGGCGGGGTTGTCGCCAATTCTATGACATGTTGGCCGGCATAACCGGCAATTAATTCCGCGGGACTGCCGGAGGCGATCACCTGCCCATGATCGATGATGGCGATGCGGTCGCATAGGCGCTCGGCTTCTTCCATGTAATGGGTGGTCAGCAGGATGGTACCGCCCTGCTGCTGGAAGCCACGCACGATGTCCCATAACTGGCGCCGGCTCTGCGGGTCAAGTCCGGTAGTGGGCTCGTCGAGAAATAAGAGGCGCGGATTGCCAACTAATGCGGTGGCGACCGCCAGTCTCTGGCGCTGCCCCCCGGAAAGCTTTCCCACCCAGCTACCGGCCTTTTCCGTCAAGGAGAGTTCTTCAAGCACTATTTCCGGTGAACGCGGCCGGCGATAAAAGCTGGAGAACAAATCAACGGTCTCGCGCACCGTCAATTTCTCCGCCAGTCGGGTTTCCTGCAGCGAGACCCCGAGCAACTCGCGCAATTCGCGCTCGTGCTGACCCCATGTGTGCCCGAAAATCTCGACGCTTCCCCCCGTCGGTGCCAACAGGCCCTCGAGGATCTCAATCGTAGTAGTCTTGCCGGCGCCGTTTGGCCCAAGCAGGCCGAAACACTCCCCGGTGTAAATCTCCAGGTCAATGCCCCGCACGGCTTCGACTTTAGCGTCGTAGGTCTTGCGCAACTGGCGGCAGCGAATGGCAGTTTCCATGGGGCTCGTTTGCATTCGATTCGGCAATGCTCGTAAAGGCTTCACCGGGCAGGTACGGGCAAGCCCCAGCCCGGCGTGTCTAATTAGTAATAGCGGTGATCAAAGCAATCGGCCTAGACTGTGAGTGTCCCGTTGGGTGGCACAACTGGGACAGGGAGTGTTACCAGTTCGGGACATTGAGCCCCCGATTACATCGATTTTGCGTGCTTAACCTGTTATAAATGAATCGTTTAAACTAGTTTTGCGGGATGCGTGTTTTTGCTCCTCAAAATGCAGGAGACTCTCCGGGCAATACCTGCACTTAGAGGCACCTAACCAGGAGAACTTGATTATGAGGCGAGTGATTTCCATTCTTATGGTTGCCGCATTGGCAGCGTTGATGCCGTCATGTAGCCACTATTCACCTGAACCTGGCGGTTCTAACGACCTCACCGGAACATGGTCGATCGTCATGTCGTCGAATTACACTGCCTTCAGTTACGGCCTGACCGCGACGCTGACACAGACCGGCAACTCGGTTAGCGGCACAATATCATGTAATAGCGATTCCCAGGGTTGCAACGAGGGTGCTCCCACTTCGGTCACGGGAACGGTTTCCGGCACAAACGTAACCCTGGTGATGCCGACTAATTGTGGCGGCGCAACCGGCTCGTCCCAGACCGTCATTGCAACGCTCTCCGCGAACGCTCCTCCGCCAACGCTTGCTCCCGGGAAATATATGTCGGGTTCCTACAGCCAACCGCAGGACAATTGCACGTTCATTTGCGTGCCGCCCAGCGACGCGAACAATTGTGATCCGGGTGCGACTCCTTCTACCGAAGACTACGGACCGTTTACCGCGACCAAGAATCCGTAAAGACATTTGGGATTTGGCAATTCGGATTTAGGATTTGAACACCCAAAGTGGAGCGTGCGTTTTTGAAATCCGAATTCCTAAATCCCAATTCGTGTTCTAGTTTTTTCCCGTTCCGCCTACGGTAATCCTGTCCACCTTCAGAGTAGGTATCCCAACTCCGACCGGGACTGACTGGCCATCTTTTCCGCAAGTGCCGACGCCTTCGTCGAGTTGCAGGTCGTTCCCCACCATGGAAACGCGGGTCAGCACGTCCGGCCCGTTGCCGATCAAAGTTGCGTTCTTCAATGGCGCCGTGACCTGGCCATCTTCGATCAGATAGGCCTCTGACGCGGAGAAGACAAATTTGCCGTTGGTGATGTCCACCTGCCCGCCACCGAAATTGACCGCGTAGACGCCATGTTTCACCGATCGGATAATGTCTTCGGGAGAATCCTGACCGGCCAGCATGTAGGTATTTGTCATGCGGGGCATGGGAATATGCTCGTAAGACTCGCGCCGGCCATTGCCGGTATCTGGCAGGCCCATCAGGCGTGAGGAAAGCTTATCGCTCAGGTAGCCCTTCAGTATCCCTTTGTCAATCAGGACCGTGTTCTGCGTCGGCGAGCCTTCATCGCTGACGTTGAGCGAGCCACGCCGGGCCGGCATCACGCCGTTGTCCACTACCGTGCACTTGTCGCTGGCCACGCGCTTGCCAAGCAGCCCGCTGAAGGCTGAGGTCCCTTTGCGATTAAAGTCGGCTTCCAGGCCGTGGCCTATGGCTTCGTGCAGCAGGATGCCGGGCCACCCCGGGCCGAGCACTACTTCCATTTCGCCCGCCGGGGCCTCTCGTGCGTCAAGCTGAATAATTGCCTGCCGCGCCGCTTCCCGGGCAAAAAAGTCCGGTGATTTCTCCCCGCTGAAGTACTCCAGTCCGATGCGCCCGCCGCCGCCGGCGCTGCCGCGAGCCGAGTTCTGCTCCGTACGCGCAATTACAAATACGTTCAGGCGTGCCATCGGCTGCGAATCCTCCGCAAAGCTGCCGTCACTGCCGACCACCAGCACCTGTTTCAACTCGTCCGCATAGCCAACGCGCACTTCCTTCACGCGGGGATCGAAGCTGCGGGCCACCGCGTCCGCCCGCATCACCAGCTCCAGCTTCGCGGTGACCTTTGCCTCCACGGCAGGCAGTGGGACTGGATAGAGATTATGATCCTGACCATGCTTGAGGTTGACGATGGGCGTCTTGCCGGGCCCGACTGCAATTAGCGCGGCGGTGCGTGCGGCCTGCACGATCCTATCCGGCGCAAGGTCGTCCGTATAGGCATAACCGGTGCGTTCTCCGGCTACCACACGCACACCGCAACCGGCGGAGATGCCTTCGGTCGCCGTTTTCACCAGGGATTCATCCACGCTGATGGAACTGGTGGTGCGATATTCGAAGTAGAGATCAGCGTACTCGCCACCGGCGGATAGCGCTGCCGCCAGATAGCGTTCCAGATCGCTTGGCGTAAGGCCATAACGAGCGCGCAACGATTGCATTGAAGGGGATCCCATGATTAACATTCGATGCGCACTAGAGGCGCTTCGCACTATCCCGAACCCACGAGGTTCGCGCGCAAACCCTGATTCACCGGCCTAGGACCCGGCGCTGCCATCGCCGAATCTATGCAGCGACAGTTCATAGGGCGGCCGCGCGACTCCGCGCTCCGTCACGATCGCGGTCACATACCTCGCTGGAGTCACATCGAAGGCGGGGTTTTCCACCTGCACGCCTTCCGGCGCCATCCGAATGCCGCCTACATGTGTGACTTCCGAGGCTGCTCGCTGCTCGATGGGAATCTGACCACCGTCGGGCGTTTCGAAATCCACGGTGGAAAGGGGTGCCGCGACGTAAAAAGGAATTCCATGTTCATGGGCGAGGACGGCCACGGTGTATGTCCCGATCTTGTTCGCGACATCGCCATTCGCGGCAATGCGGTCGGCGCCAACGATTACGGCTTTAATTTTGCCCAGGTGCATCATGGCGCCGGCCATGTTATCGGAGATCAACGTCGTGGGGATGGAATCCTTCACCAATTCCCAGGCGGTGAGGCGTGCGCCTTGTAGAAATGGCCGCGTTTCATCGGCATACACGTGAATCTGCTTGCCTGAAGAAACTGCCGCTCTGATCACCCCGAGCGCGGTACCGTAACCGCAGGTGGCCAGCGCGCCGGCATTGCAGTGGGTGAGCACACTTCCGGAGTCCGGCATCAGGATGGCGCCGTGTCGCCCCATCGCCTCATTCGCCGCAATATCCTCGGCGTACATGCGTTGTGCTTCCCCGGCTAATGCGGTTTTGATTTGCGGAATTGGAAGCTCAGCGACTGCAGCGAACTTCTCGCGCATCCTGCGCACCGCCCAAAACAGATTTACGGCAGTGGGACGCGTGGCCGCGAGCGTCTCGCAAATGCAGTCAAATTCCGTTCGTAGCTGTTCCATCGAACCCGCTCTGCTTTCGCGAACACCCAAGGCAATTCCCATGGCGGCAGCCACGCCAATAGCAGGCGCGCCGCGCACCACCATGGTTCGAATTGCCTCGGCAACTTCCTGATACGTTCGGCAAGTTACATAGTTCTCATGTGCCGGCAGCTTTGTTTGGTCGATGAAGCGGACGCCGGAATCGGTCCATTCAAGGGTCTTGATCATTCAGAAGTACTCAGTCGTCAGTTGCCAGGTCTCGTTACCCTGGCATTTATCGGTCGCGCGTGCCAATAAGTTTCAATTGCAGTAAATCGAATTGCGGCGCCCCCGTACACGGCCCGATTCTGACCGCGTGCTGCCTTAAGTTCGGAATTTCAGAAATTACCAATCCCCCATCTCGCCCAACTGCACGGCATACCCGTCAGGGTCGGCGATGATCGCCAGCCAGCCAAAGTCCTCTTTCTTAGGTTCAAGGATCATTGTGACGCCTTTTGCTTTCAATTCGTCCGCTGTTTTACGGACATCAGCCACATAAAATCCAAACGTACATCCCATGGTGGGCGATGCCTTCACTTTGCCTTCGGGATGCAGGCCAATGTGGATGTTTCCGGCGTCAAGATGAGTCCAGCCAGGCGATTGAAACACAACCTTGAGCCCCAGGACATCGCGATAGAACTGTGTGCTCCGTTCCATGTCTCTTACGACCAGCATGATGAGACCGAGTTTACCGATCATGGCAGCTCCTTTCTTAACCGCGAATCTGGCTAGTCAGATAAGCAATCGCTCACGTGCACCCTCGGCCAGATCTCGCTGCCTTAAGTGCTCCGCGCGAATGTCGTTTGCAGTAAAGATCGAGACAAAAGGCGCAGGAAACGCGGCATCTTCCACATGGATGCGTCCACCGGCCTCTTCCCGTTCGACCAGGCAAATCACCCCGGCAACATGAAGGCCCGCCTGTTTGGCCGCTTCAATGGCCTGGATGGTCGAGGCGCCGGTGGTGCAAACGTCTTCAACCAGGGCCACGCGCGCGCCTTCCTCACAGAAACCTTCGATCCGCTTTCCAGTTCCATGTGTCTTCTCAGCCTTGCGCACCAAAAAGCCGTGCAAGCCACCGTCACTTAGAACCGAAATGGCAACCGTGATGGGGTCGGCGCCCATGGTGAGCCCGCCGACGGCTTGTACATTCCAGGATTGGGCGCGAAGCTCCTCAAGGAAAACCAGGCCAGTCAGGCGTGAACCCACGGCGTCCAGGGTGGTGGTGCGGCAGTCGATGTAGTAGTCGCTGGTCGCACCCGAGGAGAGCTTGAAGTCTCCCAGGCGAAACGATTTCTGCGCCAGCAGCGCTAGCAGCCTTGCACGTTCGGTAGTCATAGCAAGCAATTCTCAGTTTTCAGTGTACAGTTTTCAGCCGCAAATCCGGCTGCCAACTGATAACTGTGAACTGTTATTCATGCTACATTCTCTCCATGCCTGCCCAAACCCTGTGCGCCGTTTGCGACCAGCCGGAGCCGTCATGCCGGTGCGCGGTGAAAGAATACTGCATTCTCTGCCAGGGAAGCGAAGACGTTCGCCTATGCGAAGACGGTCATTACTATTGCTCCACGTGCCGCGAAGCCTGCGGATACTGAGTGCGCAGGCCCAGGACAAAACGTAACTTGAACCGCTCAAATACTCCACCTAATATAGGGGCAGTTGTGCGCTCATCATACTTGATCACGCTGGTATCGCTGCCGTTGATTTTGGGGATTGCCGGATGCGGCAAGGGTTCCCTGAGTGCAGGGAGCGTTAGCACTGGTTCGAACGTCGCTTCCATTGTCGTGGACGCCGGGCCGTCCGGCGAGGGTTATGTGAATGGAGCGTTCGTCACCGTTACTGTCTGCGTTCCCGGTTCGACCACGGACTGCAATGCCATCGACCATGTGCTGGTGGACACTGGTTCGGAGGGGTTGAGGCTGGTATCTTCGGCCGGCGGCGGCGAACTGAATTTGTCGCTTCCGCAGGAAACCGATATCAGCGGTCGCCCATTGAGCGAATGCGCGACCTTCGTAGCCAACGTTACGTACGGATCGGTGCGACTGGCGAACATACAAATATCCGGCGAAACGGCGAGCAATGTTCCGATCCAGGTAATCGGCGACACATCGCCCGTTCCTGCCAACTGTTCCGACTCGTCTCCGGTACAGGACACCGTGGCGACCCTCGGCGCCAACGGCATTCTCGGTGTCGGTGTGTTCCCCGAGGATTGCGGAGGGGGATGCCTCGAAAGCACGTCTGGAAATCCCGCAATCTACTATTCATGTTCGGCGTCCGGATGCGCGAGCACAGTTCTGACCAGCCTGGCGCAGCAGGTGACCAATCCTGTCGTCTTGTTTCCCATAGACAACAATGGCGTCGTCGTAGAGTTGCCTGCCATTTCCGCAAGCGGGCAAACGACGGTGGACGGTTCTCTCGTATTTGGGATCAACACCCAGTCCAACAATCAATTGGGTGACGCCACTGTATTTTCCCTCGACCCTAGCACCGGAAATTTCGTCACCATTTTCAAGAGTGTGGCCGTGAGCGGATGCGGATTTAGAGGAAGCAGCGGTTTGGCAGCATGCGGATTCGTCGATAGTGGCTCCAATGGATTCTTCTTCAGCGATCCCGCCCTGACCGTCTGTTCCCACGATACCGGCTTCTATTGTTCGAACCAGACATTCTCCACCTCGGCAGTGCAGAACCAGGGCGCTACCGGAGGCCCGAGCGAGGGCGTGAGTTTCAACGTCGTCAGCGCGGAGGCTCTTTTCGAATGTTCAGACTGCGCCGCGTTCAACGATCTGGCGGGAGTCGGTGCGAGCACGTGGGATTGGGGACTACCCTTCTTCTATGGCCGCAACGTCTACAGCTCTATCGAAGGCCAAACCGTTAGCGGAGAAAGCGTCAGCCCATTCGTGGCGTATTAGCCAAGAATCGTCAGCGGCCGGTCGTCAGTCGCCAGCGACAAATCTGTCGCACGCTACGCGTGTCAAACGTGAGCGGTAGGCGTCAACGCAGACCGAGTAACGTTTTACGATTCCCTATTCCAATCGTGGCGACGAGTCGGTCGCAGGACCCGCTTCTTCCGTGCGAAACTCTCCGGTCTCATCCACAAAGAATGATCGGTGGCTTGCATCGGGCTGTGATGGAGTTAAGGTCAGGCCAAAGCCTTCCGCCTTGGCGTGGTAGTGTACGGCGTAGTCGCCGCGCTGCGGGTTGGCCATACGCCGTGTAAACGATCCCGTTCCCACCAAGTCCTGGAGCGAGGGTGCGTACTTGCTGTGTCGCCGATAGTAGCTTTTCTCGGCGTATGCCACCGTTCGCATATAGGCCAGCGCCGTGAACTCGGCCTCCGAACGCGCTTTGTCATGGTCAGACTTCGGCTGATAGGAACCGGCCACTGACCCTGCCGCTGGAGCTTGTCCAGCTTTGCACTGTACTGTCGCTTCGAAGGAAAAGACAAGAAGTATGACCAGCCACACCGCTTTTTTCATAGGCTCACCAATTGCAATGCTCAAACCGTTCAAATACCCCAAGGCTCAACGTTACCATCGTGCCGGAATTTTGGGCAGAAAGCTTTTTTCCCCCGGATTTTGCATCTATGCTGAGGGGGATTTCAATCCGGATCTTTAATTATGAGCAAATCGTCCATTACCGCCAAGAAACGCCGCATTTGCATTGCAGTAGTCGAAGCCGATCCTCTGCGCCTGGTCGGCTATCGCTCCCTGTTCGAATCCGAGCCGGACTTTGAACTGGTTTCAGCAACGCAGGCGGAAGTGAGCACCCGGGAAGATATAGACCTCGTGTTGCTGGGTAGCCGCAGCGGGCAGAATCTGTTTGACATGGTGGCCGGATTGAAAGCGGCAAGACCCGATCTGCGCATTGTGGTGACTGGCAGCGGCGCCGACGATGAGACCATCCTGAAAGCCCTGGCCACCGGGGCGAAAGGCTATATCGATGAGGCTGCCAATGCCGAAGAGTACGTCATGGCGATGCGCATTGTGCACGCAGGTTCGGTTTGGGCACCCCGCCGCGTCCTGTCCATTTTCATAGAACGCGTTACATCGCACCCCGGCCGCATTTTCCCGGCTGGTCGCGTCGTCTTTACCGACCGTGAGAAGGAGGTGCTGGAATTGCTGGTTGTCGGGCGCTCCAACAAGGAAATCGGCGCAGTGCTGAAAATCGAGGAGCGCACGGTCAAGGCTCACGTGGCTAAACTGATGCGAAAAGTGGGCGTGCAAAACCGCATTGCGCTTTCTGTTCACGCCATTACTCATTCCCTGGTGCGAAGCGACTAGTTATTCAGGCTGCTCGCCAACTCGCGGAGTCTCTATGGCTGAAAATAGGTCGGCCAACAAGGCGGCGAAGACGGCCGTGCGTCCCGGCCCGCGCGGCGACAAGACCGACGGCGAAGCCGCGGTGCTCGCGAAGATCGCCGCAATGGCGGCGCCCTACCGCGCCATGGGCGAGCGCCTCCACGCGCTCATCTTGCGTAGCGCGCCGGCGCTCCAGCCGACTGTGTGGTATGGCATGCCGGGGTATGCGAAGGACGGCAAGACCGTCTGCTTCTTCCGCGCGGACAAGAAGTATATGACGTTCGGCTTCACCCAGGAGCCGAATCTGACCCCCGAGGAGGGGGCGCCGCACCAGCTCATTGAATCCGCGTGGTACTTCACCACGCTGGACGATGCGACCGAGACCAGGCTCTCCGCCATCGTGCGCAAGATCGGTTAGTTCCCTTCGATCGCTTCGCAAGCCCCTGAGTATCATTTTCAGCCGGCAAGCGGTTCCATTACAATCGAAAGCGAGCCCAAGCAAGGAGATTCGTTTTCATGGCAATACCAGCAACTCAAATGCGCCCGGGGATGATTATCAAGCACAATGGCGAGCTTTGCTCCGTCTTTAGCGTTGAGCATCGCACCCCGGGCAATCTGCGCGCATTCATTCAGGCCAAGCTGCGCACCCTGCGCACCGGCGCAATATTCGAGCACCGCTTCCGCTCCCCCGACCCGATCGAGAAGATTACCGTCGATGAAGTAAAAATGGAGTACCTCTACAGCGAAGGCGACCACTACACCTTCATGAACATGGAGAACTACGAGCAGATTGCGCTTGGCCGGGACGTGCTCGGCGACGCGGTGGAATACCTCATTCCAAATCTGCAAATCACCGTCGAGTTTTTTGACGGGAAGGCGGTCGGCATCGAACTGCCCCAGACGGTGGAATTGACCGTTCTCGAGACTGAGCCGGGGCTGAGAAGCGCCACTGCGTCTAGTGTTACCAAACCCGCCAGGACGGAAACCGGGCTGGTGGTGCAGGTGCCGGCCTTCATCAATGAAGGCGAAAAAATTCGCGTCGATACAAGCGAGGGCGCGTACCTCTCGCGAGCCTAGAATCTTGTTCCACCGCAGAGGACGCGGAGGGCGCAGAGGAAACCAATCAGCACAGGATTGTCATCCTGGGCGAAGCGAAGGACCTGTTTTTCCTCTGTGCGGTCTGCGGTGAATAGGTTTGTGTGGTTGAGCCGATGACTGTGTCCGGAACTTCCAACCTCACGCGACGATTCTTGGTGCGGGGCCGCGTGCAAGGCGTGGGTTTTCGCTGGTATGTGGAGCGCGAAGCCCAAGTGCTTGGCATCAGCGGCTGGGTGCGCAACAACTTCGATGGCAGTGTTGAGGTGCTGGCTGCCGGGTCGCGGGAACAACTATCTGTGCTGCGGCTGCGTTTGCAGGCAGGGCCACGAGCCGCGCGCGTGGATGAGGTCGAGGAATCTGAGGCGCAGCCGGTGAAGGATCTCAAAACTTTTCGCATTGAAGGAGCGTGGTAATGTCGGCAAAACCGGCGCACGACTGCAATTCCCTGAAAGGGCTCATCCGTGGCGTTCCTGATTTTCCCAAGCCCGGCATCCTTTTCTACGACATCACCACGCTGCTGAAGAACAAGGTCGGATTCGCAACCCTAATTGACGCGCTATCCGAGTATTACCTCACCCGGAGCGTGGACGTCGTTATGGGTATCGAGGCGCGCGGTTTCATCTTCGGCCCGGCGCTCGCCTATCGCCTCAATGCCGGTTTTGTTCCCGTGCGCAAGCCGAAGAAACTTCCTGCCGAAACCGTTCGCTGGACCTATGACCTTGAATACGGCAGCGACACACTTGAGATTCACAAGGATGCGATCCAACCCGGCCAGCGTGTGGTCATCGTCGATGATCTGCTTGCCACCGGCGGGACAGCGTGCGCCAGTTTGAAATTGGCACAGGCGCTGGGCGGGGAGATTGTGGGCCTTGCTTTTGTCGTCGAACTCGACAAACTTGGCGGCCGGGCCAAATTGGCTCCTCATGACGTTCTGTCGTTGATCCACTACGAGGAATGAGTTGGCCAATCTGGGAACTGCCGGCCATTCCGGATTCTTCGAGTACCCGGTTGCTCAATTAACGAATTATCAGTCCGCAACAATCGCGATGCCGGCCGCATTCGCGGCGGAGATGATTTTTTCACCGTCCAACAGCAGGCACCTGCCGGCGTCGAGCGCCAGGCAGGTTGCGCCTGCACGCTGCATGACCTCAATTGTCCGGACGCCGACCACAGGAACATCAAAGCGCATATCCTGATTCGGTTTGGCGACTTTGATCACGGTCAGAGCGCGGCTGAGAGTCGGACGCGTGGCGCTGTCGGCATCCTTAGCTTGCCCTGTGGGGGTACCTGGTCCGCCTGTTGGTGCGGGCGTTCCGCCTGCACTCATGATCGCCCCCGCGCGCTCGATTGTCGCATCGGTTCCTTCCATGGCCTCCACGGCGACACAAGCTGTTCCGGCAACGACGGCCGTTTGTCCGATATCGAACTGAGCCAGATGCCGGGCGACAGCGCGTCCATATTCAATATCCCTGGTTTCTGTTTCGGAGGGAGGCCGCGCGGAAAGCACCCCGGGACGGGCCAGCAGCGGTTCGAGAAATCGTGTCGAATCCAGCAGCGTGATGCCTTCGTCGCCCAGCACTTTGGCGACTGCGCCGATTAGAGCGTCGGTGTTGCGGGTGCCGAGGGAGAACAGGAGTTTCGCCAGCCGCCAGTCCGGCTTGATGCTGGAAAAAATCTGTTTATGCTTGATCTGTCCAGCCATGATTGCCTGCTGGACGCCAGCCTGCTTGAAGGTGTCGATCAACCTGGTGAGTTCGCCAAGGGAGAGCCAGTAGACCGATGACGCGCCCTGGCTTTCGATTTCAGGAAACGCTTCTTCCTTGATGGCTGCGACTACCACCTCAAAGCCTTGCGCCCGGGCCGCGTCAAGCACGAGGAAGGGAAACGTGCCGTTGCCTGCGATGAGTCCGAGCTTTGCCATAGCAGTCGCCAGTCGCCAAGACTTCGGGGCCACGGATTTTCACGGATGGGTACGGATCAGGAAAAATCGGATCAATGCAAATCCGTGTCAATCCGTGGCCAACTATTTTATTACTCCGCGCTCGGACTTCTCGATGAAGTCAACCAGGTAGCGCACATCCTCGCCCAGATCTCCTTCGGATTTGAGCTTCTCCATCGCCTGCGACGTATTTAATCGTGAGGCGAGCAGCACCTTAAAGGCATGGTGAAGTTTGCGGATTCGTTCTCGGGAGAATCCCTTGCGTTCCAGGCCAACACTATTCATGCCGTAGGCACTAACATCCCGGCGCGCGACGGTCTTCGAAAAGGGAAGGACATCCTGGGTGATGACAGTTCCCCCTCCGATGAACGAATACTCGCCAATGCGCACGTACTGGTGTACGGGGCAGAGCGCACCGACGGTGCAATGATCTTCGATGGTCACATGGCCGGCAAGAGTCGCGGCGTTGGCCATGATCACGTGGTTTCCGATGGTGCAATCATGGGCTACGTGAACATAAGCCATGAGCAGGCAATGGCTGCCCAGGCGGGTGACTCCCAACCCGCCGGCGGTCCCGCGATTGATGGTGACAAACTCACGGATCTGGTTGTAGTCGCCCATTTCCAGGCGCGTCGGCTCGCCCCGATACTTCAGGTCCTGCGGCATCATGCCGATCGACGTGAAGGGAAAAATGCGATTATGGTGCCCAAGACGCGTGGGCCCTTCCATTACCACGTGAGAAATGAGCTCGCATTCTTCGCCTAGTTCGACGTGCGGTCCGACAATACAGCACGGGCCGATGCGGCAGGACGCGGGGATGATCGCTTCAGGATCGATAATTGCAGTGGGATGAATCATGGTGTCTTCAGCAGGAGTTCGGTTTCGATAGTTTCTTCCAAAGGGATCAGACGCAAACTGTGCGCGTCCGAAACCACTCAGAAGCCGAGCCCTCTGCAAGCTTAACAATAATTCAAAGGAACCGCGGCGAATGAGTTGCGCGCGCAGCCAAAAGGTAGACCGTGAATAATTTGATTCAGATGCCTTCGAATGTATCGCTTGTAACGTTTTATATAAGCTAAACAAATCCGTAACACACATCGTTTGCAATTGATTTATATGAGGCATCTCGCGCCGCAGGATTCTGCTACGTCATAAGGCCTAATATGAAAAAACATATTTCCACGACACTCGCTACATTAATATTATGTTAAATCAATAACTTAAGCGTCATAGCCGGTGGCACCTTACGTGCACCATACCTACCGAACTAGCACATCCGCATAGCGGGGAGTCCGGCCGACTACAAGTGCCAGGACGCCATGAGTTCCCTGCAGCGGGTTGTAGTCTTGGCCGTTTGGCCCGGAACTTTGAATTTCTAGCATTACAGGCAAGAACGTGGTTCACTGGAACCGCTGAAACAAGAACAATGGTTGTAATAAAACTTCGAAAATGAAAAGAGGAGAAGGCGAATGAAAACAGCATCACTAAAGATTTTCGCAGTCCTCGTGGCGTTGCTGCTGGTTGTTTCTGCCGCACAGTTATTCGCGCAGTCATCGACCTCGGGCGACGTGGCGGGCGTGGTCACCGACCCCACGGGTGCGGTGGTTCCCGGCGCCACGGTCACGCTCAGCAGTGCCGCCAAAGGGACAAGCCGCACGACTACGACCACTTCAACCGGCGCGTATCGGTTCTCGCTGATCCAGCCCGGCGACTACATCGTAACGGTTACCGCCCCTAAATTCGCGACGACTGAAGCCAGGGTTTCCATCGCCGTTGGATCGGCGGCAACACAGGACATCAAGTTAGCGGTGGCCAGCGGCGCGACCACGGTGGAAGTAACCGCCGCAGCTCCGCTGATTAACACGGAATCAGCCGACAACTCCAGCACCTTTGAGCAGAAGCAGATTGAGAACCTGCCCAATGGCGGCAGTGACTTGACCTACATTGCGCAAACGGCGCCCGGCGTGGTAATGAATACCGGCAGCGGTTACGGAAACTTCACTGCCAACGGCCTGCCGGCCACGTCCAATGTGTTCACGGTTGACGGCAACAACCAGATGGATCCGTTCCTTAACCTGAACAACTCCGGCCCCACCAACCTGATGCTGGGCAAGAACAGCATCGCCGAAGCCAGCGTGGTCACCAATGCGTACTCGGGTGAATACGGTCAGCAAGCCGGCGCGCAGGTGAACTACGTCAGCAAGGGCGGCACCAACCAGTACCA
>JBEKOS010000006.1:0-25115 GCA_049521535.1 Terriglobales bacterium
TGGCCGAGCGTAGTGAATGGACGAAGCGGGTCATCGGTGTCAGCTTTGACGGCACCGGGTATGGGGATGACGGGACAATTTGGGGCGGCGAGATTTTTGTAGGAAGCCTCCAGGAGGGATTCAAGCGCGTGGCCCATTTGCGACCGGCCACACTGGCCGGCGGGGATGCCGCGGCAGAATTTCCGGTTCAGGCCGCTGCCGGATTTCTTGCGCAGGCCGGCGACGTGATTGACTTCACCGCACCGCCCTTTGATTTTCCGGCCCGTTACCGAGGCGCAATGGAACTGGTTCGCAAAGATGTCCGCACCTTCTCCACCACCTCCGTCGGAAGGCTCTTCGATGCTGCTGCCGCACTGCTGGGATTCACCCGGGAGATCACGTTCGAGGGCCAGGCCGCGATCTGGCTGGAACAACTCGCCCGAGGAGCGCCCCTCACTCTGCGAGCTTGCGAGCCGTACACTTTCCGGCTCAGCGGTGAAGAACTGGACTTCCGGCCGCTGCTGCTGGCAGTCGTGGAAGACCGGATTCGTGGTCGCGATGTCAGGGAGATTGCGCAGTGCTTTCAACGAGGCATTGCCCAGGGACTACGAGATGCCGTGGACGCAATTGCACGCGTTCACAGCCTGGATACGGTGGTCCTCTCCGGAGGAGTGTTTCAGAACGAGTTGCTGCTGGAAGATTTGAAAATGCTGATGGCGCAAGGACCCCTGAACGTTTGGACCAACCATGCCGTCCCTCCCAACGACGGGGGCATCAGCCTCGGACAGGCGGCGCTGGCGACATTTGGGCAGTTCGATACGGTCAAGCTGCCTGTTTCATCGGCTGCGGAGCCGAGCCATGCATGAGCTTTCCATCGCCATGAGCATCGTCGAACTGGCGGAGGAAGAGGTAGACCGCCGCGGTGGCGGCATGAAAATCGAGGCCGTGCATTTGAAGCTGGGCGCGCTTTCCGGCGTTGCCAGGGACGCGTTAATGTCGTCGTTCGAAATGGTCTGCGAGGGTACGCTGCTGCAGGGCTCGCGCCTGGTTTGCGAGGAGATCCCGGTGGTCGTGTTTTGTCCGCAATGCCAGGCACAGCGGAGCCTCAGTTCGCTGCAGTGGTTTTGCTGTTCGGAATGCGGAACGCCTACGCCAGAAATCCTCCAAGGCAGGGAACTGGAGGTTACGGCGCTGGAGATACAGGAATGAGCCCGGAACCCCGCTTGATCGAAGTCCGTAAGAATGTTCTAAAGCAGAACGACGTTGCTGCACGCGCCCTGCGCGATCGCTTTCGCGCCGCAGGCGTGTTTGTCGTAAGCCTGGTCTCCAGCCCCGGCTCGGGCAAGACCGCATTCCTTGAAAAGACACTCACCTTACTCCGCCCCAACTATCGCGTGGCCGCTCTGGTGGGCGACTTGGCCACTGAGAACGATGCCATGCGACTGGCCCGCAGCCTGGCCCCGGTCAAGCAAATTACCACCGGCACGCTTTGCCACCTCGAGGCCTCCATGGTACAGAAGGCGATTGGGGAAGAAGCATGGGACCTCAATCAGCTCGATTTTCTTTTCATCGAGAATGTTGGGAACCTCGTCTGCCCGTCGTCTTATGATCTCGGTGAAGGCCTGCGCCTCGTGCTCATCTCCGTAACTGAAGGAGAGGACAAACCGCTGAAGTACCCCACCATATTCAATAGCGCTGACGTTGCCATCGTCACCAAGACCGACCTTGTCGCTGCCGTGGAATTCAACTGGGACGCAGCCTATGGCAACATTCAGGCCGTGCGTCCGGGCATGCGCGTCTTCCGGCTTTCGGCCAAAACCGGCGAGGGGATGGATGAGTATCTTCAGTTCATTGGTACCCGTCTGGACGAAATGCGGGCCGTGGCCCAAACGACTTTCACCACCTAGAAGTATTCGCGATCACCGCTGTTAGCCGGGGGTCATTCTTGTTTGCACGCTCATCGGCCTTGAGACACTGTTGCAGACTTGACAATTTCCATGACTGTGAGATGTGAGGTAGGATTCGTCAATCACTTCACATTTGCTCGAACCATCAGCCCATTCGCTTGACGTAGGTCATAGTTGAGGGTAGCTATTACTACGCAACTTCAGCGTTGACACCATTGGTCAACAACTTGCGATACTTGCCCACCTGGGGTGCTTGGGATAACGTCGGAAGCGTAACGACCTCCGAATGCGCGGGAAAGTTAGCTGCTGTTGCGAAGCGCATTGCGGGTCGCTGAGAAGAGAGGCACGATTGACGGCTTGGCGGAACGCAGAGCCTGCTCTGCCCGGCAAGCTGCCGGCGGGGGAGTAACGAACTTCAATTGGAGGATGAATGAACCTACTTCGGAAAATGTGGACGGATGATGACGGACAGGACGTCGCGGAATACGCGCTGATGCTGGCCGTAATTCTGGTAATTGTGATCGCCTCGGTGAAAGCTATCGGCACGGCCGCAAATACCGTATTCACCAATACCGGCAACGCCCTGAACTAACTCAGCCATTCAGTTACGGCTGGCAAACCTCGGTGCGGCGGGGGGAGAAATCCCTCCGCCGCACCATCACCCTATTCACCCCTCCGCCAGTCGGTATCCCTTCGTGATGACTCTGGTCGTGATCACTACCGGCCGCATTTCAATGCGCTTCAGCCCGCGGTATTGGTGTCAATCGCCGATTGACGAACATGCCCGCAGCCGTCATGCCGGCGATGATGGCGGCAAACAGCAACAGCCAGCCCCAATACCGGTCAGGGTGGCGGATGATTCGGACGAAGTGGCGTCCATAGCGGTCGGCGAGAATGGCGATCAGCGTATACCGGAAAGCCCGGCTCAGGGCGACCACGGCAATGAACTTCCGCCCGTCGTACTTGGAGGCACCGCTGGCCGCAAAAAACAGGCTGGTCGGAAAAGGAAAAGGAATAGCCGTAGAGGCCACGAGCACGACCGTGCCGTAGTTTTTAAATAGTTCCAGGAGCTTCGCCACCTTGCCGCCGCGGAACTTGCGATGCAACCATGCCATGCCGGCGCGGCGCGCCATCCTGAACGTGAGCCACGCTCCCAGCACGGAACCCAGCGTGGCCACCGCCGCGCATTCGTACCAGGGCGTGTGGTGCGTTGCCGCGAGAATCGCGGTCAGGATGTCGGGCCCGCCGAACGTTGGCAATGGCGAACTGTCCAGTATCGCCAGGGAGAATAGCCCGAAGGCGCCCAGATGGCGCAGCGCGGCGGCAAATCCGCGTGGGGGGCTGCTTCTTTTCGCGGCTTGAAGAATTCCAATCAGCACTGGCTTATGCCCGTCTGCTGCGCCGGTTCCGCGCAAGCCGCATCATCGTTTTGCACCGAATTTACTCTGTTGCTGACCTCATAGCAGCGCATTGGCTTAGCGTCGTATGGCTTCAGTAATTCGCATACCGCCTCTGCTTTTTGCAAACCAGGATCAAGCCAAAGGTCGTACGTTTCATCCGTAAGAATCACCGGCATGCGGTCGTGAACTACAGCACACAAGCGGTTGGGACTAGTCGTGATAATGCTGCAGCTTTCGACGATTGCGTCTTCGGGGCTGCGCCACGAATCCCAAATCCCGGCAAAAGCGAAAATGGAATCGTCGGTCATGGTAAAGCAGAACGGTGTTTTGGCCGTTCCGCTTTTCTTCCATTCGTAGAAGCCGTCCGCAGGAATCAGGCAGCGGCGTTTCTTCAGCGGCTCGCGAAACGAGGCCTTGGAAGCGATGCCTTCAGCGCGGGCGTTGATCATCTTATAGCCGATGCCGGCCTCCTTGGCCCAGAAGGGAATCAAGCCCCAGCGCATGCGGGAGGCGAAGCGCTTCGGCTGTTCCCGGTCCTGCCGGATTACGGGAATCTGTTGCGACGGTGCGATGTTGTACCGCGGCTGCCAGTTGTCGTCTGGCTCCACGTCGAAGCGCTCGGCCAGCATTTGTTTATGACGGGAGAGTCGGTAACGGCCACACATGCCAAAAGTATAAAGGCATTAATCCGCCATCACCCTTTCGATGCGCCGGTCGGGGATGAACCACATAATCGCTACCAGAACATAGATTCCCAGGGCAATTCGTGCGTTCACAGAAGACAACAGGATCGCTATGGAATAGAGCGCGAGCGAGGCGCGGCCTTTGTAGTCTTTGCCCAGGGCAATTGCCAATGTGGAGTCGTTGCCGTGATGGGCAATCAAGCTCAGCGAGAGCAGAAAATAGGCGGAACCAGCCATGAGGAGCACACACCCATAGACCGCGACCGGAATCGGCGCGAGATGATTCTCGCCCAGCCAATTTGTAACGAATGGAATCAGCGACAGCCAGAATAACAAATGAAGGTTCGCCCACAGGATACGGCCGTTGACCGTCCGGGCAGCGTGAAGCATGTGATGGTGATTGTTCCAGTAAATGCCGACATAAACAAAACTGAGCAAATAGCTCAGGAATGTGGGAACCACCGGGCTCAGGGAAGCTAGATCGGACCCGCGAGGCACCTTCAACTCGAGCACCATGATGGTGATAATGATGGCAATGACCCCGTCGCTGAAGGCCTCCAGCCGTCCTTTTCCCATACATGCTTCTCCTTGCCAGTGAACAACGCCGATTGCATCAGAGCGGGCCGACATCCTCAGGTTGCGCGGTATGCCGGTGGCCCTGGCGTTCGAAGTAATACGCGATACCCAGCGCCAGAATGAGGGCCGCTACTCCAAACAACGTCGAGCTTGGCACAGTGTTTGGTTCCTGAATGATGACCTTGCGTGCCATGGCGATTAAGGCGACTTCAAGGACGACGCGGACATGCAGGATGTCTTTCTTCAGATAGGCTTTCATCGTCTCGAGTAGCTCAACCCCGATTAACACCAGCAGGAAGTATCCGAAAATCTCGAGCAGGCCCTGAACGCGAATAAGAAACCGCGGCGGCTCCCAGATTTCCTCGGCGATCAGTACAGCCAAGTGCGCCGTGGAGAGTACGACTACCACGGCAAGCATTCCCGCAAGCGCAACGACCGTGATTTTCTGGACCAGAGTAACCAGTTTTTCCAACTTTGCATCCATCGGTGTAGTCTAATCAGCTTCCTGAAAAGTTCCAAATTCCGGCTTGACGATCAGATCGTGGGAAAAGAAATCACGAGACCCGGGTAGAGGAGTGCGCGGCGCAGTCCGGACGTTGCCAGCATTGCCAAAGCAAAAAAGGCGATCTCCGAAGAGATCGCCTTTTGCAAAAGCTATGGGTCTACAGTGCCTGAACGTTCTCAGCCTGCCAGCCCTTGGGCCCCTTGGTCACATCGAATTGCACGGCTTGACCCTCCTGCAGGCTCTTGAAGCCGCCGGATTGGATCGCCGAGAAATGCACAAAAACATCTTCGCCGCTCTGCCGGGTGATAAACCCAAAGCCTTTGGCGTCGTTAAACCACTTTACTGTTCCTTGTTCCATGTTGTTACTTGTATCCTTTTTTTCAGTTATTTTACGCTGGAGTGATTCGGGGATAATGCTGGGCAAGTACCTGGCTCTTAAAGCGAGAACTGCTCAAGACCGATTCGTTCTAACGTACATATACATAATAGACGCTGAGTTTGCGATTAGCAAGCGACAGTTCAGCGCCGCGCTGTCAAACAGCGTATAGTTAGTTCACTTGACCTCGAAGACACGCCGCCAGAGTGCCTTGCGCCTTCGCGATTGAGAAATCGAGGGGCGCTTTTCTGGGGTTCATTTCGTTTCCGGGCAGGCATTGCCTCTCAGTTCAAATCACCGCAATAACAGGAGTTCATCATGTCCGGAATCAATGGCGACAAGTCACGATTTAATCGCGTCCGAAAACAGAAAATTGCCCGACGGGTCCGATATCGGAAGCTCTTGAAGAATGCGGCAACGCAATCTGGAACAGTGGCAGCGCCATCAGGCCCTGAGCCAAAAGCAATTTCCGCCGCGTAAGTAATCGTCTTGGGTGGCCGGCAGTGTCTGCTCGAACGCGTTGCCGCATGGTCTGCGCGGTATTTGCGGAACATCCTCTCTCCTCCTGGAATTGGTTGAGATTGGCATGGGGAAGGTGCGTCCAAAAGCCAGCTCCGAATAGGGCATAAGCGGCTCTGAACTCCATTGGATCTCCCCACTAAGCGTCTGCCCACGGGTTGCGTACTCCAAGTCGGCGTAAAATTGCATCATATCGCTTGTTCCTGCTCCGGAACACAAAGGAGATTTCCATGGCTCGAAGAACCGTTTCCGGTATTTCCGACAGAGTTAGCGCTCAGCCCCGGCTTCATCAACACGCTGCAGAGATCCAGGCATACGGCACGGTGACTCATAACCTGCCGCTGGAGTTGGAGGAGCCCGTTCGGCTGGAGATGACTGAACAACTGAATCAGATGCTCGCGGACACCATGACGCTCCGCGACCTATACAAGAAGTCGCACTGGCAGGTGGCCGGGCCGACTTTCTATCAGCTTCATTTATTGTTTGACAAGCATTTCGGCGAGCAGGCGGAAATCGTGGATACCATAGCCGAACGCATTCAACTCCTCGGCGGGATCAGTATCGCCATGGCTGCGGACGTGGCTGAGACTACGCAGATCGAACGGCCGCCTCGAGGAAGGGAAGAAGTCCCGGTGCAATTGTCACGCTTGCTGGATGCCCATCAGACCATCATCCGCGATTGCCGCAGCCTGGCGGATCGCGCCGCTAAACTCGGGGATGACGGCACCAATGACCTGGTCGTCAGCGACGTTTTGCGCACCAATGAACTGCAGGCATGGTTCCTCAGCGAGCACCTGGTCAATATGCCGCTGGTGCATGCCATAGATTCCCCGGCCGAGACGAAAAAGACAGCTTGACAGCAAATCTGGCACCTTCGCGCGGAGACGCGAAGACGCGGAGAAGGAGGAGAAGAAGATGGTTAAGACTTCCCCCCGCGACCCAGCGTCTCGGCGCGAGATTATCGCTCGCCGGATGTGGGAGTAAGCGGCGGGAGCGGCCACGCGACAACGTGGCCATTTTCCAAGCCAACTACGAGCATGTGCTGCTGAGTCTGGATGGCCACCGGAGAGCCCGCTGCCATGGCGAATTGAACGGCGGGCCACGCTCGCCCGTCCAGGTTGGATCGCAACTGGACGCCCTGGGGAAACACAATAGCGCTTAACTGTCCGTCATTCGTGGTAGTGCAGTAATAGCTGGGGACTTGCTGGACGCGCACTGCGCTTTTCAAATCGAGTCCGGGCACCTTCCATAGGCCCGACTGGTCGCCTCTAAAAACACTTGCCCACCACGCGTTGTGGGCTGAACAAACCGTGTAGATTTCCCTGTCGGCAATGCGGAAGTCCTGCGCTAACTTCCAATTCGGACCATCGCCCTCGAAAAGATAGAGCCATCCGGACCAATCCCCCACCAGAAAACGATGGTTGTCTCCCGGAAGGAATGCCACCGAAGCGCCTGAATTCCGGGTGTTCCCTGCCTCTGCAACAAAAGTCATTGCCGGCATCTGAAACACTTTGATCTTTTTGTCCGAGCTAACGGAAACCAGCCACTGGCCATCGGGGCTGAGCGCAAAATAGTTGATCAGGTTCCTGTGTGCATCGATCGTGTTCAGTAGATTTCCGCTCGCGGGGTCCCAAAGGCGAATGGTTCCGTCGTCGCTCACGGAAATCAATCGGCCCAGGGCGTCGAAGCGAACGAGCGGAACGCCGTCAGTGTGTCCTTCCAGGGTCCGCACTACCTTTTGCTGCTGCAGATCCACAATGCGGATAGCCGTCTCTTTGCTTGAAACGGCGACGGTCGTTCCGCCCGGACTCGCGGCAATGGACCAAATCTCCGTTGCCGAGACCGGCAGGTCAAATAATGTTGGAGTTTCGTACTGCCAGGTAAATCCCTTTCCGCTTTCATCGATGGCGATCCAGCGCCATTCTTCGGGTAGCCAAAAAACCCGGTTGTAGAGGCCTTTTTGCGGGGGTTCCTGGTAGAGCTGCCATTTCTGGTGGAGATTGGCGGTCCAAAAAAGACGCCCGCGATCGTCCATGGCGCTCAGGCCGTCATCCGAGAGCCAGCCCAATACCGACCGTCCAGCCATCGGGAGCGCATTGATTCGTTTCTTTTCCCGCATGTCATAGATCACCAACTGCCTCCGTCCGGTGGCGAAATATCGGCCGGAACCGGACCACCCGGCAGCCACATCCGAGAGCAGATCTTCAGTAAGCTCGTCCTTAAATAGCTCGCGAAAATCAGCTACGGACCACTCGCTTACTGTACTGGTTCCAACCAGCACCAGTTGCTCCCGGGATGGGTCAATCGACATCTTGAGACGCTTCTCCGGCAGCTTCAGTTCCCGCAGGCTACGGCTGGCACTTACATCGAATTCAATAAGCCTCGAAGAACGGTCATCACTTGCCAGAAACAACCAGCGCTCCTGCTTCTCGTCAAGGCAGCCGGCCGAGGCGAAGGCCCAAGGCAGCATTATCGTTTTCAAAGGCTTGTGTTGTTCAGTGTCCCAGTTTGTCAGGTGGCGATGGTCATCCTGAATCAGCCACATGCCCTTGGAGCAGTCTGCACGCTCCGCAACCACGAGGCCGGTTTGCTGGCTTGGCGAATCCGTTGATCCCGGCTGCCAAGTGCGCAGCATGGATGGGCCGAAAAAGGAAATCTGCTTTTCCCCCAGGGATTTTGCCGCCAACGAGATGTCAGAAAATCGCACCTCCGCGGGCAAAAGCGATTGGCGCCAACCCTGCCGCTCTGTCGGTGAGGCCGCTGGCGCTTCAGTCGCCCTGGCGGTGCGGTGGTAATGGAGATAGAGGATCGAAAGTGAGGCAAGCAGCACTAATCCGGCGATGCTTGTGATTAAGAACGGAAGCCGTCGGCTGCGCTCGCTGTTGGACACTTTGCGCTGCGGTTTGCGGCCATCTTCGAGAGTCGCGATTATCTCGGAAGCATTTGCAAAACGGTCTGCCGGTTTCCGTTCCAGGCATCCCAAAATTGCGCGTTCCCATTTGGGATCGAGATTGGGAACGCGAATGCGTGGGAGGAGCGGCACTTCCGTCAATCGTTTGACCGCCACCGACCAGGGAGTGGGACCGCTGAAGGGCAGGACGCCCGTCACCATTTCATACATGACCACGCCCAGAGCGTAGATATCCGACTGCGCGGTAATCTCCAGGCCCTCCACCTGTTCCGGGGCCATATACGCCGGTGTACCTGCAAGCGCGGCTGAGCCAGTGAGCGTTGAAAATCTCGCTTCAGTGCCGGCGACTGCACGAGCGAGTCCGAAGTCGGTAATCTTGGCGCGCACTCCCGGCTGGCTGCCCGGCGGTGAGTCAATCAACATTACGTTTGCGCCTTTGAAATCGCGGTGAACAATACCCTCGGCGTGTGCTGCCTGTAGGCCCGCCGCCATCTGCTCCACAATGGGCAACGCCTCTGTCGTGGTTAAGCGACCAGCCCGCCCGATTCTGTCGGCCAGCGTTTCGCCGTGGAGAAGCTCCATGGTCAGAAACGAAAGTCGCCTGCCGCTGGAATCGACGTGATATCCAAGGTCGAAGATTCGGCAGACATTGGCATGGGTAACCTTGCGCGCGAGTTGAATCTCCCGCTTGAACCGTTCGAGGACACCCGGTTGAGCAGCAAGTTCAGGCCGAATGATCTTGAGCGCAACCTTGGTACGCAGTTCGAGGTCTTCCGCCTCATACACTTCTCCCATCCCGCCCCGGCCTAGCACTCTGATGACCTGATAGCGTCCTGCAAGGACTTCTTCTGCGGGTATGGTTGGGCTATCCGGGATGGATTCGCGGGAAACGTTTTCGAGTTGGGAAGGCGAAAGCGGAAGGGTTGCGCCATCTCCGGACGAGAACTCGGACGGCATTCCCCCATCGACAGTGCGCCGGTCGTCGCCCGACTCACCCATGCGCGCATTATAACCAAGACAGATTTAACGCTTCCGTAGTAGCCTGTTGCAGATGACTCCGCCGGTTGCAGATCAATTGCGCGAGGTACTGGCGCGTGGGGCGTGGGACGATGCACTCGCAGTCCTGCGTGCCCTCGACGTCGCTCCCGCCGCTGAAAGTTTCCATTCGCTGCCTTTCGATGAACAGCAGGCCCTCTTTCGCCGGATGCCCGTAGACTTTGCTGCGGATCTGCTTCCTCATTTCCCTTACTTCCATGAATATGTGCTGCTCCACTCCCGCCCGCAGGTTGAGATGCGCGAGATTGTGGACGCCATGCGTCCTGACGAGCGCATGAGGTTCTTCGACGAATTGCCCGAGGAGGCCTGGCAACTGCTCATGGATGAGTTGTCTGGGACAGCATCCCCAAGCGGGACAGCGCGCGCCGCGGTCGCGCCGGAGGTCCACGCAGTACCCGTAGTTGAACGGATTATTGAGGCCAAGGGAATCGAAAAGAGCTTCACCCAGCCGGATGGCAGAAAGATCCAGGTCATCGCTCCGCTGGACCTGGCGATTGAAGCCGGCGCCATCACCGCCGTGCTCGGGCCTTCCGGCTCCGGCAAATCCACATTGTTGCGCATGCTCTCCGGACTAGCCCAGCCTACCGGCGGGCAGGTCTTGTGGCATGGTACGCCTCTAAATGAATGCCATGCCAACGCCGGCATAGTCTTTCAGAGCTTCGCGCTGTTCCCTTGGTTGACGGTCCTCGATAATGTAGAGGCGCCACTGCTCGCGCACGGAATACAACACCGCGAGCGCCACCGTAAGGCCTTGCATGCGCTCCATACGGTGGGCCTGAAAGGCTTTGAAACTGCGTATCCCAAAGAGCTATCCGGCGGAATGAAACAGAGAGTGGGATTCGCGCGCGCGCTGGCCGTGGAACCGGAAGTGCTGTTCATGGACGAGCCTTTCTCGGCGCTGGATGTCCTTACGGCGGAGAATCTGCGAGGCGAGTTGCTGGAGCTTTGGCAGGGAAAGAAGATTCCCACCAAGAGCATTTTCCTGGTCACTCATAACATTGAAGAAGCCGTCCTGCTGGCCGATCGCGTGATCGTGCTGGGCCGGAATCCCGCCCGCATCCGGGCGGATTTCCGTGTTCCGCTGCTGCATCCCCGGGACCGGAATTCCGCTGATTTCCTTATGTATGTGGACTACATATACAAGGTCATGACCCAGCCGGAGCTGGAAATGGCGCCGCCGGAAGCGGGCGGAAAGCTGGCCAAGCCGTATCCGAGCCTGCCTCATGCGTTGCCCGGTGGAATCGCCGGACTGCTGGAGTTGCTGCACGATCGCGGCGGGAAGGAAGACCTGTACCACGTGGCCGAAGAGCTGCTGATGGAGGTGGACGATTTGCTGCCCATCGTGGAAGCATCCGTGTTGCTGGGCTTTGCCCAGTCCAGCGAGGGCGACGTGGAGATTACCGATCAAGGCAGGGCCTACGTGGAAGCCGACATCGCCTCGCGCAAGAGCTTGTTCCGCGAGGCCGCTCTGGCGCGCGTGCCTCTGCTGCAACAGATGAACCAGGCGCTGGAGTCCAAGTCTGACCATTCCATGCCGCTAGAATTCTTCCGGGACGTTTTAGACGAACACTTTTCAGAGGAAGAGGCAGAACGCCAGATCAAGACGGCGGTCGGCTGGGGCCGCTATGCGGGAATCTTCACTTACGATTCCGAAAACGACCGCCTATTGTCGCATAAGCCTGTAGACTCCGGAGAATTTCACTGAGAACCCAGACGATAGCGATGGAGGCGCAAGGAGAGCGCCGGTCCTCCCGTATGCCTCCCTGGGCGGCTCTCCCGGCGCGCTCGGCCTCGCTCTTGCGGGATTTCCCCATCGTCTTTGCGGGGCTGGCGCTGTTTTATGGGCTGCTTTCGTTTGCTCATTATTGGGCGGGTCCGGTGGGCGCCCAGTCGGAAATCGACTTGCATGCCACGGCGCTGCCCAAGTATGCGTTATACTCCGTTGCCCGTATTGCACTGGCGTATGTGTTCAGCCTGATATTTACCCTGGTCTACGGCTATATAGCCGCCTACAACGCGAAGGCGGAGCGCATCATGGTCCCGCTGCTGGACACGCTGCAATCGATTCCGGTCCTGAGTTTCCTGCCGGGCGTGATGCTATCGATGGTGGCGCTTTTTCCCAGCCGGCAACTCGGAATTGAGCTGGGTTCCATCCTGCTCATCTTCACCGGCCAGGTCTGGAACATGACCTTTAGCTTTTACTCGTCTCTTAAGAACATTCCTCAGGAGATGCGGGAAGCATCACACGTCTACGGGTTTAGCTGGTGGCAGCGGTTTACGCAAATGGAATTGCCCTACGCCGCCATCGGTCTAATCTGGAATTCGATGATGTCCGTTGCTGGCGGCTGGTTTTTCCTGATGGCCTGCGAAATGTTCGTGCTCGGAGACCGCGATTTCCGCCTTCCCGGGCTGGGCTCTTACCTGCAGGTCGCGGCCAACCACGGTGACACCCACGCAATTCTCCTGGGACTCCTGACGATGATTGCGGTGATCATTCTGATCGATCAGTTTGTATGGCGACCGGTGATTGCCTGGGCCGAGAAGTTCAAATTTGAGCAGGTGGAAGCCACCGACGTTCCGCGCTCGCCCGTTCTCAATTGGCTGCGCCGTTCCCACCTTCTGCACTGGGTGGAGCGGTGGTCGCTTAAGCCAGCCGAGGAAATGCTCAATCTGCACTTTGCGGCTGAAGCCGTAGCCCAGCACAAGCAACGGGAATCGAGCCGGATTGCTATCTGGGTGGCGCGGGCATTGGGAGCGATTGCCGTCGCGGGAATTCTTTATGCGATGGTCAGGATTGTGATGATGTTAACCGAGGTCTCGCGGGCTGAGTTACGCGAGATCCTTCTCGGGGCGGGCGCTACCTTTTTGCGCGTGGAGTTTATCCTGCTGCTGGCGACGCTCTGGACCGTGCCGGTGGGTGTCTACATCGGCCTTCGCCCGCGGATCTCCGCTATCTTCCAGCCGGTTGCCCAGGTTGCTGCCTCGGTGCCGGCGACTGCGCTTTTTCCTGTCATTCTGCTGGTGCTGATCCGCTGGGGCGGCGGATTGGGCATCGGTTCGCTGGTTTTGCTGATGCTCGGAACGCAGTGGTACCTGCTCTTCAACGTGATTGCCGGCGCTTCTGCCATTCCCACCGACCTTAAGGAGGTGTGCGATCTCTTTCATTTCCCTAAGCGGGAACGCTGGCGCTACTTGTTGCTGCCGGGCATCTTTCCGTACCTTATTACTGGCCTGGTCACAGCATCTGGCGGCGCATGGAATGCCAGCATTGTTGCCGAGTACTTCCACTTCAAGGGCCAGACAATCTCGACCGTGGGCTTGGGCGCAGTGATCAGCCAGGCGACGGACAGCGGCAATTACCGCCTGCTGATGGCGGCAACGGTCGCGATGGCCATGATTGTCGTGACCATCAACCGATTGGTGTGGCGCAGGATGTATGCACTGGCGGCCACGCGGTTCAAATTAGATGGGTGAAAAAACTTGACTGCCGATTTAAGCGCATAGGAGCGGATTGCCACGGTTCGAACAAGGACCAGGAATTGTGTCTCTGCCTTGTCTGCGTTTGGCTTGATCCGCGAAAATCCGTGTAATCTGTCTCAATCCGTGGTGAATTCCTGAAAGGAGAAAATTCTTGCCGATTCATCTGGGTACAGACCGGGAGTTCGCCGCCGTTCGCGACTACTTGCAGCAGTCCGGTTACACGCTGGAGTCCGTCTGCGAGCGCATGCACCTGACCTCGCCGTATGACTTCACGAAGCTGCGACCCAGTGGGTCTCAAAGCGACCCGGCCGACGTATTGGAGATGTTAATCCGTGTCTTTCTGATGGGCGAATCGCTTTTGCGAGAGCAGATCGCAGGGATAGTGGCTATGCCAGTCCTGGACGCGCTGGCGACACTGGGCATGCTGGCTCCGCAACCTGGATCTCCCGGCCGTGTATTTTCTCCCGTCGCAGTTTGCCCGTTGGGTGGACTCCTTTTCGTTTCCGACAGGTGGAGTTCGCCGGATGGTTCGGCTTACACGCTGCCCGCGGATGCGGTATATCCGGCACTCACCATGAATACCCAGGTCTTTCTGAAGCATATTAGCCGTCGGCCATGTGCGCGAGTGCTCGACCTGTGTTCGGGTACGGGCGTGGCAGCGATGCTGGCCGCCCGCTTCGCAGAGCGGGCGTGGGCTGTGGACGTCACCGGGCGCTGTACGCGATTCGCCGAGTTCAACCGGCGGCTGAACGGACTGGCGAATGTCGCCGTGCTCCAGGGTGATCTGTATGACGCCGTTCCCGGCGAGTCCTTCGACCGAATCTTCGCGCATCCGCCGTATGTCCCAATACTGAAGCCCAGGTTTATCTATGCCGACGGCGGAGAAGATGGCGAGGGGATCACCCGGCGCATTATCTCTGGGTTGCCAGCGCATCTGAGTGCGGGCGGATCGTTTCAGTGCCATACCATGCTGACTGACCGGGAAGCACCCGTGGAGGACCGGTTGAGGGAATGGCTGGGAGCGTTGGAATCCGAATTTGACGTGCTGGTGGTCGTGCGCCGTCAGCTCGATCCGGCAAATTTTGCGGCTGAAGTCGCACTCAAGAACGGCGATGCCGGCGAGTTTGAAACCTGGAAGGAACGGTTCACTGGCTGGCGGGTAAGAAAGATGCTCGATGTTTGCATCACCATTCAACGCCATGCAGCGGCGACTGGAGACGTCAAGCGGGTTCCGCTGACCTTGCGGCGGGTGGGCACAGAGTCGTCGACCGCCTCTGAAGCAGAATGGCTGCTGGACTGGGAGCGCATGTCCGCTGCGCCGCAGCTTTTTACGACCATGTTGCAGACGCGCCCGCGAGTGTCACCCTGGTTGCAGCTTGCGGTTATTCATCGGGCTACCGATGGTGTCTTGCAGGCCACCGCTTGCAAGGCGGCAATATCGTATCCCTACTCTGCCGAGTCTGACGTCGACGGCTGGATGCCGGCGTTGCTGGCGGAGTGTACTGGCCAGGCTACGGGGATGGAATTACTTGAAAGCATGATCCGGTGCGGAAATGTTCCTCCTGAAACGCCACCGGAACAATTCGGAGCATTTCTTGCGGCGTCCATTTCTCGCGGCCTTATCTACATGGATGAATGGGCGCCGCCGGCCTTGTCCAAGGCCGTATAGTGTCGCTGTTGATCGGGGTCCCCGGCGTGCGTCATCTTTGCCAGTGGCGGAGCGACTCGTCGGCCGTCAGGGCGGGTGTCCTCGGCCGTACCTTATTGCTAATTTGCTTTCACCGCATTGTCGTCTGACAATTGAACTGTTGTGGATGAATCCATAAGTGCCCGCCTGGCGCCGATCGTATTGCCCGATTCCGACGGCAATTTGATTCGGCTGGGTACGCTGTGGGCCGATGGTCCTGCGGTCGTCGCCTTTTTGCGTCATTACGGCTGAATTTTTTGCCGCGAGCACGTCGCGCAGTTGCGCGAACACCAATTGGAATTCGTGGAGAAGGGAGCACGCCTCGCCGCCGTTGGCTCGGGTGGCGCGGACTACGCCAGGATGTTCCGCGAAGAGACCGGAATCACGTTCCCGCTGTTGGTCGACGAGGAGCGGCAGACGTATCGCACCGCCGGATTGCGCCATGGATCGCTCTTGCACCTTCTCCGCAGTGATAACGCCATAGCCCGAAGAAAGGCGCTAGCCGCAGGTCACCGCCAGCACCGCCTCGGCAAAAATCCCTTTCAACTTGGCGGTAGCTTCGTGTTTGGCCCCGGCGATGTGGATATCTTTGTTCACATCAGTGAGACCTTTGGGGATAACGCACCTGTCTCGGCATTGCTTGCAGTGCTCCCGGGGAACTTGGGCTAGCGGCAAGTTGAGTCTACTTTCGGCAAAGGCCGCAGCCAGCAATGCGCATTCCCGGGCATGCATTGAAAATGCAGCCACCGGTCGCACATGGGCCGACCGGCTGTGCGCTCGGTCACTGAAGAACACTGGCGAATCGTGATAGAAACTGCACTGTGGGAGGTGTTTCATGCTGCATCAGGAAAATGCCCCCGCTTTCTGCAGTGCGCCTTCTGATAGTCCGGATCATGAAGCGCGAATCGATGCTTTGCCCGGCGGGTCGACCTGCCTCGGCGAGTTGCCGGACCGGCGTTTGTTCCTGAAGACGCTGGCTGTACCATGTGCCGCAGCCTGCGCGATGGCTGTGTCCCGCAACTGTTTCGCCAGTGCCGCATGGCCCGGCGCTGCAGCCGATGAAGATGATTCCCGCTTCCGGATTGAAGCGAGGTTCTACGAAAAACTGCCAGACAAGATGGTTCGCTGCAAGCTGTGCCCGCGTGAGTGTGTAGTAGCGGACCGGAGCCGCGGGCATTGCCGGGTGCGCGAGAATCGGAACGGGACGTACTTTACGGTGGTCCACTCGCGGTTGGTTGCCGTTCACATTGACCCCATCGAGAAGAAGCCCTTTTTCCATTTTCTCCCTGGAAACATGGCACTCTCGGTCGCAACGGCGGGCTGCAATGTGAATTGCAAGTTCTGCCAGAACTGGGAGATTTCGCAAGCCAAGCCGGAGGATATCCCCGCAAAATTCCTGCCTCCGAAGGAACTGGCCACGGCCGCCGGCGAGAATCATTGTGCCGCCGTCGCTTTTACTTATAGTGAACCGACCGTCTTTAACGAGTACGTAACGGACGCTGCCGAAGCCGCGCGTGCCGCGGGCGTGAAGAGCATAGTCGTCAGCAACGGCTTTATCCAGCAGGCGCCGATGATGCGCGTCTGCCAGCATGTCGACGCCATCAAGATCGACCTGAAGGCATACTCGCCGGATTACTACCGAAACGTGGTGGACGGCCAGCTTCAGCCGATTCTCGACACGATGGTCACCGTCCGCAAGCACGCCCCATGGATGGAAATCGTTTATCTGGTCGTGCCTACGCTCAATGACCGCGACGCGGAGGTTCGCGACATGGCGCGCTGGATCAAGGCCGAATTGGGCCCGGATGTGCCCATCCACTTCACGCGTTTCATGCCCTTGTACCGGTTGCAAAATTTGCCGCCGACTCCGGTGCAGACGCTGGAGCGCCTTAAGGCCGTGGCCGATGCTGAAGGGTTGCAGTATGTGTACATAGGAAATATCCCGGGACATCCGGCGGAGAATACTTACTGTCCCAAATGCCACCAGCTTCTAATCGAGCGTGCCGGATTTACCATCAAGCAGATGAACCTGCGTAAAGGCAAATGCCCAGGTTGCCAGCACGCAATCCCGGGCGTGTGGCAGAGTTAGCGGCCGGAGACTATTGCGATGATACGAGACGGATCTACCATTACCGTGCTGCTCATGATGTTCGTGCTCCTGTGTGGCGTTGCCACATGCGCGCCGGGGAAAGAGCGGCAGGCCGGCGTCGCAGGATCATTTTATCCGGCCGATCCCGATGAACTTAGCAAGATGGTAGACGGCTTTGTGGCTGCCGCGCAGGTTCCGTCCCTTCCCGAGCCACCCATTGCGTTGATTGCACCCCACGCCGGATATCCATACTCCGGACCCGTCGCCGGCCACAGCTATGCGGAGCTAAAGAACCGCACGTTTCATCGCGTCGTAATCATTGCGCCCTCACACTACGATGCATTCCCGTTCTCCGCTGTTTATGACGGCGATGCTTATGTCACTCCCCTGGGAAGAGTTCCGGTAGACAAGGACTTTGTGGTGAAGCTGACAGCGCAAGGCGATTCCATCCGCTTGTCGGGCCGCGGGCACGAACGGTCCGGTGAACAGTACGAACATGCATTGGAAGACCAGCTTCCGTTTTTGCAGCGGACGCTGACGCAATTCCAGTTGGTCCCGATCATCATGGGTGACCAAAGCTACGAAGCGAGCCGGTTACTCGGTGTGGCGCTGGCCAAACTGATTCGCGATCCCGGCACACTCATCGTTGCCAGTTCCGATCTTTCGCACTATCATCCCTATGCCGAAGCCTATGCCATCGACAACAACACGCTGCAAGCCATCAAAGCCTGGGACTATTTCAACCTCTCCCGCAACCTGCAGGCACGGGTGTGGGAAGCTTGTGGCGGTGGCCCCATTGTAGCCGCCATGATCGCCGCGGAGCGCCTGGGGGCAAATCGAGCCGAGTTGCTGGAGTATGCCAACTCAGGCGATGTGACCGGCGACCGCTCGCGCGTGGTGGGGTACAGTTCATTTGTTCTATACAAGGCCGCAGCGACGGAATCCACCGTACTGCCTTTCACCCTCACGGCCAGTGAAGAACAGGAACTGCTGAGCGTGGCGCGGAAGTCAGTGGAGATGTCGGTACGTGAAGGCAAGTCCTATAAGCCGCCGGCGGGGTCGGCCGCGCTTCAACAGGACCGGGGCGCCTTCGTGACCATCACTAAGAACGGAGAACTCCGCGGATGCATTGGGTATGTTTCCCCCATGTATCCGCTGATCGAAACGGTTCGCGACGTGGCCACTCTGGCGGCATCGCGAGATCCTCGCTTCCCCCCGGTTACGGCTGCGGAACTTGGAGCGCTGCAGTACGAGGTCTCTGTCCTGTCTCCGTTCCGGCATGTACAGGCTGTGGAAGAGATAAAGGTCGGACAGCACGGCCTGCTCATGAGAAAGGGCGGCCGCGAAGGCCTGCTCCTTCCGCAGGTACCCATCGAGCAGAAATGGGATCGCAAAACTTTTCTGGAACAGACCGCAAGGAAGGCAGGCCTGCCGCCTGGCGCGTGGAAGGATCAGGATACCGACATCTTCTCATTTTCTGCCATGGTATTCAGCGATGTTAAGCCGCTAACCACTACGCCGGAAGTGCCATCTCCGTAAATGCGGCGATAACCGCTAACAAGGCCATCGCCAGATTCAATAGCAGAATCAACTCGGCCGCTCTTAGGAAGCCGAAAACCGGAATGAGATAGGCGCTCAATATCACGGCGCCAATACACGCCCCCAGCAGATCTAATGCATATAAGGCCCCGGTGTTCTCCTGTTGCTCTTCATTGCTGCCAGTGAAGAAGAGTTCGCTGGCCAGCGGAAATTGATAAGCACCTAAGACTCCGCAGAGCAGTGCGACCACGGGGAAAACTACCTGACCGGCCAAGACGCGTCCCTCCTGGCTGCTGCTTCGGGCGCAGATCAGAAAGAAACCGTAGAGCAACACAGGCGATAGCGCTGCAGTCATCTGCAGGTAAGCCAAGTCCCGCAGCCTTATGGAATCAACGCGGGCAAGTGTGCCTGTGCTTCGCAAACCCAGCCAGCTTCCCAGCGCCATGCCTATCATCACCGCCGCGACCAGTAATGCGAGTTGCTGATAGACGTATCCGTAAATCGCCTGGAAGCCTAGAAGCAGGAGGATCTCCAGGGCCATCAGCGTAAATCCCATGGCGCCGACGCAGCCGGCCACGCTCGCAAGGCGAAGTTGTTTTGTCCTTAACCTCGCGACGACCAGGACTCCGACCCCCAACAGCGCAGCAAGGCCCGATGCAATCCAGCGAAACGGAATGCGCGCCATCGCCGAAAAGCCTTCGCGATAGCTGCGGTTGAACTGGGCGCTCCATAGGGCGATGTCGAAGTAGTAGGCGACTGGTACAAAATCACGGTTGACCGGTGTCTCGGGAAGCGGCCTGATTTGTTCCGCCAGGTCGAGCACACGATCGGGTGCCATGCGGAAGGGAAGATAATACTCGCGCACATAGCTGGTCTCCAAGCGGCGGGACTTCAGCCGTTGCAGCAGGTCATCGGCTCGATCGGTTAGCGTGCCCGCCTCCATGGCGGCGAAGAAATGCACAGTGTCTCCGGGAATGGTGGTGACCTCGGGAAATACCTCGTGCAGGGTCCGATGAATACACCGCAGAAAGCTGCTTCTGGCCGGCGTGATGTAGTTTTCCGAGGCGCGAAGCTGGAAGGACAGGACGCCCCGCGGGTTAAGCCTTGTGGCGGCCTCGCGAAAGAACTCGGCGGTGAAGAACCGGTTCAACTGCGCCGTCTGTGGTTCCGGCAGGTTAAGGATGATGACATCGAAGGTTTCCGGCGTGCTCTTCAGAAACAATCGCCCATCCATGGAGTGAAGCTGTATCCGCGAATCGCGCTCTAGCCCGCCAAGTTCCCCGGTAAAGTAACTTCGACCCACCTCAAAGATCATGGGATCCAGCTCCACCACATCGATTCGCTCGACTGAGGGATGCTTGAGAGCTTCAACGGCGCTGCCATTCAGGCCGCCGCCGATGAGCAATACATTCCTGGGAGCGCGGTGCTGCAGGAGAGCGTAATGAACAGATTCTTCCGCCGCCTCAGGGTCAGGCGCCGTAAACAGCATCAGGCCGTTCTCCAACAGCGAGCGGCTGCCTTCTGTTTCTATAAGGGCCAAATTTCCGTAAGCCGAATTCTCACTGGCCACCAGGTCAAAGCCGTGCCAGAGACGCCCGAGGGAATACTTCTCCATCCACGGCACACCGAATGGAAACAACACCACGACGAAGACGGCCAGTATTGCCGCGCAGGAAACCATCCGCCGGAGAGGCGCGCGCAGCAATAAGCTGGCGGCAGCCAGCAGATTTAGGAGGCTGAGGCAAAAAGCGATTTGAAGCGACGTGAAATGCCGCACCAGCAGCAGGCTGGCGATCAGGCCGCCGATGCCCGATCCGACGGCCTCCAGTAGATAAACCGACCCTGTAGCCTTCGCCGCTACTGAACCGGTTTCCTGAAGTACCAGGTGGCTGCCTGCGGCAAATAGCCCTCCCGAAAACAGGCAGAACGGGCACAGGACCACAAGCGCCGTGAGAAACATCGGTCCCGGTCCCAGGATTTCCCCGGGGATACTCAAGAAAACTGCTTTGCTGCTGCGGACTGCCATGATCGTCAAAGGCAGAGTGAGCGCCAGCAATGTCTGCAAGCCGGCCATGGCCTTGCGTGGATCAAAAAACCATGCAGCCTTCCAGCCGAAGAGGCCGCTGCCGACGCCCGTCCAGAACAACCAGCTCGCCAGCAGTAGTCCCAGGGAGATTTCGTTGCCGTAAAACACCACCAGCAATTCCCGCATGAGCAGAATCTGGGCAACGGTGGCCGTGAATCCGATCAATAACAGCAATGGCCACAGCGCATGGTGCTTTGACGGTGTACATCGCTGCGATAGAGGTCTCATCGGAAAGAGAAAGCATGGGAGGAGCAACTCCCAATCAATTGTAGTCGCGCCGACTTCTCGGAATAAGTCATCGTGGGGCGATACAAAAATGAAAGATTCCAGCGCGACGCGCCGATCCCCATTGGTTCGTTTTCCATTGCTTGCGCATTAATGTCATATTGCAAGACGACCAGGCAAGGGGGAATGCGCCTTATTACGCCTGCTGTAGGGAAAGACTTGCTGACTATCGCGGGATCTGGAATTCTGCCAGTGTGATCCCGAGTTGGCGAAGGATTTTGAAGAATAGCGGTGGTCCAATTTCTCCGCCACCGTGGATAGGAATCGTGACAGAGCGTCCGTCGGCGTGAGTCCATCGCTCGTGGCTACCGGTCTGTCTGGTTTTCAAAAAGCCAAGCTTATGGGCCGCACTTTGAAACTCACAAGCCTTGGCGCTAGGCATGGACAATTTCAGTAGTATCGTCGGGCAGGGGCATGTGCTTTGTGGAGTATTCGTCGGCGATCATCTGGAAGACATGAGTAAGCTCCCGCAGCGCTTCTTCGCGCGTGGACATCAGGGCATAGCACCCGGGAATCGCCGGTATCTCTGCCACCCAGGAGCCGTCCTCCTGCTGATAAAGAATCGTCTTGTAATCACTGCTCGACATGGGTCCAGTCTACCATTCGGAAATGACAAACCGCAGCAAATTGCCGCCCTCCCCAGGCAGGCGAATGAACGGCGGACCGAGCAAACACCGATCCGCTATACTCTCCCGTAGCTGGTTCCGGAGCGGACATTGGCGAGCCGGTTGAGCGTTTTACCGGGGCTCCGACGAAGGAGGAGAGATGGCGACATTTTCCATGGTTCTGTTCGCGGTCGTGGCGATCCTGTTGCTCAGAGTGATCTTCGGGAGCTTCTTCACTGTAAGTACGGCGCAGGTTGCAGTGATCACCAGGTTCGGCAAGTTCCTTCGGGTTGCAGACGCGGGATTGAACTGGAAACTCCCGTTCTTCGACACGGTCGCGGGCAAAGTGAGCCTGCGGGTAAACCAGATCACGCTGACGATGGAAACAAAGACCAAGGACAACGTGTTCGTAACCATTCCTATCTCTGTGCAGAACCGGGTTCGCCCGGAAAAAGTCTATGACGCCTACTACAAACTGTCCGATCCGGTGGCGCAGATCAAATCCTATGTCGAACAGGTAATCCTGGGGCACGTGCCCGGAATGACGCTGGATGAAGTATTCGCCAGCCAGTCCAGTATCGCCGCCGCTGTCAAGTCGGAACTGGATGCGGATATGGCAACGTTCGGCTATGAAATCGTTAATGTGCTGGTCACCGACATTGTTCCTGACGCCAAGGTAAAGTCGGCCATGAATGACATCAATGCGGCCCAGCGCGAGCAAGTCGCCGCCAATGCAAGGGGCGAAGCGGAGAAGATTCTGGTGGTAAAAAAGGCCGAGGCAGAAGCGGAGAGCAAAGCCCTACAAGGGCAGGGAATCGCAAATCAACGGAAGGCCATCATCGAAGGCCTCCAGGCTTCCATCGAGCAGTTTCAGAAGGTTGTCGAAGGGGCGTCCGCGCGGGAAGTGATGCAATTGGTGATGGTCACGCAGTATTTCGATACGCTCAAGTCCATCGGCGAGAGCGATCGCACCAACACGTTGTTCCTGGCGCACTCTCCCGCGGCGGTCAAGGAAGTCTCCGATCAGATTCTCCAATCCATGCTTGTAGCGGAACGAGCCAACGGCTAAGCTGCGTCGCCGAGGACCAACCACGAATCAACGCCGGAGATGCCTCAAAACTGGTCGCCGAAATTGTCGAGCCGGTCGAACACCGCCGCACGAAATTCGGTGCTCAACTGGTTGAACCTCCGTCGCTGTTCCGGAGTCAGCACTTCGTGGATCTGCGAGCGAATTTTCTCCTTCTCGACGATTGCTTCAACATAGTTGGCGGATTGTCGCTGGGCGATGGAGCGGACGTACGCCTCGTCATAGGCTCCGTGCGCACGAAACAGCGTTTCCTGCTGCTGAGATTGCTGCATGATTGCGCGAATTGCCGGCCGCTCTCGCTGAAAGATGGTTTTGATCTGCGCCCTTTGGTCCGGAGTCAGATTGAGGTCTCTCACGATAAACTGCACGAACATACCGGAGCGTGTGCCACGCACTCCGCTGCTTCTTTGTTGCGCGATGGCGGGAAGCAATAGTGCGAGCGCCGCTGCGCCGGCCAAGGCTGAAATCATCCAAACCTTCTTCATCAAGTTCCTCCGTCTCATTTGCGTGTAGTTTCCAGATTACAACGCCTCGCGACAATTGAGCACCTCGACTAGAATCAATTCGTTGGAGATCGAGTGGAAGTCCCGCGGAGTCAGTCTGATCGTTCCTGGTGATGGCCGTCACACCCCATCGTGACAGGTGCCACATCCCGAAGTGATACGAAGTGTGAACTTGGGGAGGGAAGTAAGGAGGGTCTTTGAGTTCTATTGAAGCTGGTACATCAGTGGAGAAGGCGCCGTTTAAGAAAAAGCGGGTGCATGAACTGGGCCTGGACGCGATGTTTTCTCCCAAGTCGGTCGCGCTGATCGGGGCCACGGATCGCCCGGGCACCGCGGGCCGTGCGACCCTTGAGAACCTCAAGTCTTCAGGTTTTGCCGGCAAATTGTACGCGGTGAATCCCAATCGGCCTGAGGTCTTGGGAATCAAGGCCTACAAGAGCATCGGTGAAGTTCCTGGACCGGTGGATCTGGCGGTTATTGTGACGCCGGCGGTCACTGTGCCGGGCGTTGTCGGGGAATGTGTTGATGCTGAGGTCAAGGCCGCAATTGTGATCTCAGCCGGATTTCGCGAGCGAGGACCCGAAGGCAAGGCCCTTGAGCAGCAGATTCAGCAGCAACTGCAACGCGGCGAAATGCGCCTGGTGGGACCGAATTGCCTGGGAATCATTAATGCGCGCAGCGGACTCAATGCGACGTTTACTCCCGTGCCCGCCAAGCGCGGCAATATTGCCTTCCTGAGCCAGAGTGGCGCGTTGCTGACCACGTTGCTGGACTGGAGCCTTCTGCAGGAGGTCGGTTTCAGCGCCGTGGTTTCCACCGGATCGATGCTCGATGTCGGCTGGGGCGACCTGATTTACCACTTCGGCGACGATGCCGGCACCAGAAGCATTCTGTTGTATATGGAATCGGTGGGAGATGCGCGGTCGTTTCTTTCCGCGGCCCGCGAAGTGGCGCTCAGCAAGCCCATCATTGTTATTAAGGCCGGACGTTCCAGCGAGGCGGCGCAAGCGGCAGCATCGCATACTGGCGCCCTCACTGGCAGCGACGAAGTTCTGGACGCGGCCTTTCAGCGTGCGGGCGTCCTGCGAGTGCAGCGCCTGGCTGATTTGTTCTCCATGGCCGAAGTGCTCGACAAGCAGCCCCGCCCCCGGGGACCGCGCCTGGTCATTGTGAGCAATGCCGGTGGTCCGGCGGTTTTGGCCACCGATGCCCTGATTGCCGAGGGCGGCGAATTGGCGCCGCTGGCCGAAGAGACGATTGGCGCCCTCAACGAGTTCCTGCCCAGCCATTGGAGCCATGGTAATCCGGTCGACGTATTGGGCGATACTGATGCCGTGAGCTACCTCAAGGCGGTGGAAGTTGCCGCCAAAGACGCCAGCGCCGACGGCGTGCTCATGATCATGGCCCCCCATGGGCTCACGGATGCTCACCAGGTAGCTACGAGCCTGCAGCCGTTTGCGGCTTCCTGTCATAAGACACTGCTGGCGAGCTGGATGGGCGGAGAGTGCGCTCTTGCCGAGACAGCTTCCCTGGCGGCCGCGGGAATTCCGTCTTTTGTCTATCCGGATATGGCGGCCCGCACCTTTGCCCGGATGTGGCGATACAACTACAACCTCAAGGTGCTTTACGAGACTCCTGTGCTGGAACCGGGCGCGTATCCGGCAATGAGCGGAGGAGCACGCGCCTGCGAAGAAATGATTCAACGGGTCCGCAGCCGCGGCCGCACCTTGCTTAACGAATTTGAGTCCAAGCAGCTATTGGCGGCCTACGGAATTCCCGTGGTGGAAACCCGAATTGCGCTGACGGAAGATGAGGCGGTTGAACAGGCGGCGAAGATTGGTT
>JBEKOS010000007.1:0-24858 GCA_049521535.1 Terriglobales bacterium
GGAGTACAATTCCACCTTACTCATTCACGGATTGAAGTGTCTGTGCAGAATTGCTCACATTGAATAACCATCGGGGCGGACTAATGACGTCTCAAGAATGCCTGTCTGGCTGCCCGTGCGGGCGGCGCAGCGGTAACGACTGCCGCAATGCGTGTAAGCTTCTGGGGCGCGCTGGCTATGGCGCTTACAGCAGGCGTCGGGTCGCTGTTCGGAAGATTTGTGTAAGGCCGGGCAGTCGGTCCACTCAGCTTGCAACCGGAGTGGGGTAGGCGCTGACCTTTGTGCCGTCATTCTTCAGGACCACCTTAAGCGCACCCTCTTGCGCCGCGTTTGCAAACGTGTCGTACGCCTTCATGATGTCGTTCATTGCGAAGCGGTGGGTCACCAGCTTGTGCGGTTGCAGTTTGTCCGACTGCACGATTTTCAGCAGCATAGGTGTCGTAATTGTGTCCACCAGCCTGGTGGTGAGCGAGATGTTTCGATCCCAGAGCTTCTCCAGGTGCAGTGCCACTGGCTTCCCGTGCACGCCCACGTTCGCAATTCGCCCGCCCGCCGCGACGATGCCCTGGCAGATATCAAAGGTGGCAGGAATGCCGACCGCTTCGATGGCCACGTCAACGCCTGTACCTTCTGTCAGTTCCATCACACGCTGGGCGGCGCGTCCGTCCGCTGAGTTGATGAGGGTAGTTGCGCCAAACCGTTTTGCGACGGCGAGGCGGTTTTCATCCAGGTCGATCATGAAGATCGCCGCCGGGGAATAGAACTGCGCCGTAAGCAGAACGGCGATCCCCACGGGCCCGGCACCCACGATGGCGACCGTCTCCCCGGGTTTGACTTGCCCGTTTAGGACGCCGCATTCGAAGCCAGTTGGCAAAATATCGCTAAGCATCACGAAGGCCTCCTCATCTCCGCTGTGAGGGAGAGCGTAGAGACTCCCATCGGCGTGCGGGATGCGGACGTATTCAGCCTGGGTTCCGTCGATGGTGTTGCCCAAAATCCAGCCGCCGTGCCGGCAATGGGAGTACATGCCCTTTCGGCAAAAGTCACACTTCAGGCAGGCAGAGATACACGAAATGATGACCTTTTCTCCCACGTGGAACTCCGAGACTCCGGCGCCGACCTGCTCGATGACTCCAATTCCTTCGTGGCCGAGTATCCGGCCTTCGGTAACGGATGGAAGGTCTCCCTTCAGAATGTGAAGATCGGTGCCGCAAATGGTCGAAGTGGTGATCCGTACGATGGCATCGCCCGGATCTTTAAGAGCCGGGTGCGGGTTGTCCTCCCAGGCCCGCTTGCCGGGGCCGTGATAGACCAGAGCTTTCATAGTTGTGTTCATGTTTGCCTCCAAGGCTAGGTTCCTCACGGTTTTCTGGGCGGCGTGCGACTCCCCGCACGCGCCAGCGTAATGCTGCCTGCGATCAGCACAACCCTGATGATGGTTGATGAATGCTCGCCTGGCGGTAAACTGCGCCTGCGGTTGTCGCCCTGGCCGGGCGTTCCCACTCCCGCGGTCGCGATGTCCGCCCTTCCGATACGATGGCAGCGATCTCTGCTAGGCCGCTGACTTCCGCATGACGTTCATGTAGCTTTCCATGGCTTGCGTCAACTGAGAATCCACTTCGTCCGCGATTGTCATGACGTCCGGCAACACCAGGCTGAAGTCCAGGCAGCTCAAGTTCTTCTGCAGCGTCCCGAATATAGTCACCTGCAGTATCCGCGATTCGTGCACTAGCATTGCCGGGGTGTAGCCCTGCCGGTAGCGCAGCTCGCCGTGGGCTGCGGCAAAGGGAGAAACGGCGGCATCGCTGTCCTTGATGGTGAGGCCGGCGTTTCTTAGGCGTAGAGCGAGGTCTTCAACCAGCCTGGGGAGATGTCCGGTGCGCTCCTGGTCGCTGAGCGCAAGGCAATTCAGCTCCTTGCTCTCCTTTGTGCGTACCAACCAATCCTCGACGATGTTGGTCACGCACCGCTGTAAGATCACGCCGGCTCTCTGCTTGTCGGGACGGACAGCAGGACTGCGGGTAAGCATTTTCTCATTAACGAGTTCGGCAAGCTTGCCGATTTCGAAAGGCTTTACGATAATTTCGTCCGCCTCCATCAGGATGGCGGCCATTGCGCCCTGCACATCGGGGTAGCCGCTGACCAGAAGAGTTAGCGCATTTGGCTGCGAGTGGCGCATTGCGGTGACCACGGTAAAACCATCCCCGGCGTCTGGCATATGCAGATCAGTGATGAGCACATCGAAGCTCTCGGTAGTGATATGCTTCAAGGCCTCGGCCACGCTGGCGGCTGGAACCACTTGAAAGCCCCTGAACTCCAGCGTCTCGTTCATCATGCTTCGAACCGCGTCATCGTCATCCACAAGAAGAACCTTATGCGCTACAGGATGTTCGGCTGAGGTCATATCGAAACTCCGGCGGGGTCTTACTGCACCGCATATTATCAGGAACAAGGACAGTATTACTCACCCGTCTTTTGATATCTGTATAAAAGTGACCACAGGTTGAGGGATCTTCGACTGCGGGCCGAACGCACCCCAGGCGTGCATGCTCAGTATGTTTCAACGCAGGCTCGCGAGGTGTTCAATTATGCTCAGCAACTCCATAAGGAAATGAGCCATCCTGAATAGTGCGATCCAGCATCACCACAGAAGCTGTGGCCAGGCAGAAGTCATGAGTGCGACCACAAGAGGACCCGGAAAGCTGCTTAGAGGCAACAAACCGGCGAGTTCACCGCGGAACGCCGTAGCTGGCGACTGGCGTCGCCTGTGCGTTCGCGGGTTGGTGATGGTTCTTGCCCTGCTCCTGTCCAGCACCGTATCCTCTGCATATTCTGTTTTGACGCACGAGGAAATCGTAGACCTGCTTTGGGCCGATGAGATCCAACCCCTGCTCCTGAAAAAGTATCCGGGGCTTTCAGCAGAGCAAATCAAGGAAGCCCATGCTTACGCCTATGGAGGCGCCGTCATTCAGGATTTGGGCTACTATCCATTCGGCAGCAGGGAATTCAGCAACCTGGTGCATTATGTCCGCAGCGGAGACTTTGTTCAGGAATTGCTGCAAGAGAGCCAGGATGTGGACGAGTACGCCTTTGCCCTGGGCGCGCTGTCGCACTATGCGTCTGACATTGCCGGCCATCCGGCGGTCAACCAGGCTGTTGCCATCCAGTATCCGAAATTGCGGGCGAAGTTTGGCCGGTCCGTCCGGTATGCCCAGGACAAAACAGCGCATTTGAAGACTGAGTTTGGATTTGACACGGTGCAGGTCGCGAAGAATCGCTATGCCTCGCAGCAGTACCACGACTTCATCGGCTTTCAGGTATCCAAGCCCCTGCTGGAGCGCGTTTTTCCGCTTGTATACGGATTGGAATTAAAGGATGTGCTGACCCATGAAGATCTCGCGGTCGGTTCGTATCGTTTCGCGGTCAGCCGCATGATTCCGCAAATGACGCGGGTCGCGCTAAAGACTCATAAGAAGGAACTCATGCGCGAGCAGCCTGATTTTGCAAAACGGAAGTTTCTTTATCGTCTTTCGCGCTCTGATTATGAAAGACAGTGGGGAAAGGATTACGTAAAGCCTGGTTTGGGTACCAGGGTCCTGGCCACCCTGCTGCGATATGTGCCCAAACTCGGACCGTTCAAAGGACTCGCATTCAATAACCCTACTCCGCAAACCGAGGACCTGTACATTAAAAGCATCAATACGACCGTTGATCAGTACCGGGGACTCCTCGAACACGCGCGGGCTGACACACTCATGCTGCCGAACTTCGATCTGGACAGTGGCAATCCGACGAAGCCGGCGGAATACTCCCTCACGGACGAGACCTATGCAAAGTTATTGGGTCAGCTTTCCGGCCGGAGCTTTGATCGGACCTCGCCGGCACTGCGGGCCAACATCCTCGAATTTTATGCCGACCCCACCGCTCCGATCGAAACGAAGGAAAACCAGAAGGATTGGAAAACTGTCTTGAGCGAGATTGACCAGTTGAGGTCGGTTGCGCCAGCTTCGACGCTGGCGGGTATCGTTGCGCCGTGACAAGTCGTGCGTTACACCTGATTTCCGGCGCTGCTCTCTGCAAAATTGCGATGATGCATAGCCATCCGCCAAAGGACGCGGCTACCCCGGCGGAGCGGTTCGGCGGCTGCATAGGCACTCTTCCTTCCATCGCGGCCACACCTTTGCGCATCTCACAATAGGTGGTCAAAAGTGAACAGACGGGCGGTACTGTGCTTGATTATGGTTGGTCGTAGCCGAGGGCGGTGCCAAGTTGCATGCTTCATCAGGTCTTTTTGTCGGAGACCTCCAGTAATTGAGGTGCAGAGGAGGTTTGAGAATATGAGTACTTTCAGACATGCCGTAGGGTTCGCAAGGCCCGGGCTGGACAGGCAGATTATGGTCTTTCTGTTGTCGTTGGCTTTGTTATTCGCGGCTTGGCCCCAAAGACTGTGGGCCTATCAGGACGCGCAAGCTCCGGCGCCAGCCGCGCAGGCGCCTCCATACACACAGCAGACTCCTGAGCAGTTGCAGCAGTTGGTGGCGCCGATTGCGCTATATCCGGACTCGCTGGTGGCGCAGATCCTGGCGGCGTCAACGTTTCCCGAGCAAGTCGTCGAGGCTGACCGGTGGGTGCAGCAGCATCCTGATTTGAAGGGTGAGGCTTTGGGTCAAGCTGTGGACCAACAACCGTGGGATCCGAGCGTCAAGGCGCTTGCTGCATTTCCATCCGTTTTGGGAAATATGGACAAAAACCTCTCCTGGACCTCATCTTTAGGCGACGCCTATTACAACGAGCAACAAAATGTGATGAATGCCGTTCAGGTGATGCGCCGTAGAGCGGAAGAATCAGGCAATCTCAAGTCCACACCGCAGCAAACCGTCACGACGCAAGACTCGGATATCGCCATTGCACCTGCCAGTCCGGATGTTGTTTATGTTCCTGCGTACAATCCATGGTTGGTTTATGGAGGCCCGGTCGTGGCCTGGCCGGGGTGGTATCCCTATCCCGGAATCTGGTTCGGCGGCCCCTACCTTTCATTCGGAGTGGGCTTCGGAATCGGTTGGTTCGGAGGTTTTGGGTGGGGCTGGCCTCATTGGGGATTCAACTGGCATGGTGGATACCCGATCTATAACCATAACCGGTACTACTCTATGAGCCGCACATTCTACAACCGCAGCGCTTACTACCACGGCGGCGGCGTGCACGGCGGGGTCTATAACCGTCCCGGCGCCACCACCCATCCTTTCGACGGAAACACTCATGCGGCAAGAGGTTACGCTGCACCCCATGGACAAACCGGCGTCCACTCGAGTGCCTTCAGCGATTACGGCCATGGCGGACAGGCAAAGAGCTATTCGTCGCACGGCAACGCCAGTTCGGCCGCGTCCCATGGTGGCGGTGGATCACATGGAGGTGGCGGCGGAGGAGGACACGGGGGTGGGGGCGGTCATCGCTAAACGAAATTGTATGGCTCTCATGGCAGATCGAAGAATTTAGAAACTGGAGCGAAATAATATGCGGCGAACAAAGGCGAACTTCGACACAACTCTCTGGGCCACTCTTCCCAAACTAGCGGCGGTCGCCATCCTCTTGACCATGTGCCTTGCCGGGCGTTCCATGGCGCAACAACCGGGCCAGAAGACCTATTCTTCGCCCGAAGATGCGAGCAGCGCGCTGGTTTCGGCGGCGCAAAATAACGACGAGAAGGCGATGCTCGAAATTCTCGGGCCGGACGCAAGGCAAGTAGTCTCTTCCGGGGACGAAGCCGAGGACGCTAGCAGCCGAGCTAATTTCGTAGAGAGATACCAGCAAATGCACCGCCTGCTCAAGGAGCCGGATGGAACCGTCACCCTATATATCGGCGCGGAGAATTGGCCCACACCCATTCCCCTCGTAAACCGGGGCCACGCGTGGTATTTCGACACGGAGGCGGGCAAAAAGGAAGTCCTGTTCAGGCGAATTGGCCGGAATGAACTGTCGACCATTCGCGTTTGCCAGGAACTGGTGGCGGCCCAAAAGGACTACTACTCCGCGCAGCACGAGTATGCTCAGAAAGTTTTTGGCGATGAAGGGCAGCGTAATGGCTTGTACTGGAAGGCTGGTGATACCGAGCCCCAGAGTCCCCTTGGGCCGTTAGTTGCGGCGGCGTTTGCTCAGGGAGAAACCAGGAGCCAATCCGACGCCCAGACCCCCTATCGAGGTTACTATTACCGGATCTTGACGCGCCAGGGCAAGAATGGCCAAGGCGGTGCGAAAAACTACGTCGTAAACGGCAAAATGACCGAGGGTTTTGCTTTTGTGGCATATCCGGCGGAGTACCGGTCGTCTGGCGTAATGACGTTTATCGTGAATGAGGATGGGGCGGTGTATCAGAAGGATCTTGGCAAGAAGACCGATATTCTCGCCAAAGGCATGCGGGAGTACAATCCCGGCTCCGGTTGGCAAAAAGCGGAAGAGCAGCCGGAGCCGGCTGCCGGCGGGCAGAAAACGGAATGAGACAGAATCCGTTGGACAGCCTGCTTGCTTCCAGCCGACTCATGTCTACCCGCGATTTCGGCATCGTGCGCAACCCGCAACATTCAGCATAGCGAGGCAGGTCTGCCTTCGGGGTCTAATTGTGAATCTCAGTTTCTTGCGAATTAAGCGTGTCATGAAACCCGATACGTCTATGGTCTGGTCCTGGCTGTTTACGGCATCGATTGCCGGACTTGTGGGAGCCTTGTTGTTGGGCGCGATCCAAATCTGGGGTAAACAGTGAAATAGCAGAGGTTTTCCAGCGTGGAGTCATTTTGGCGTAGAGGGGCGCCAAATCCATGAGCCCCCGTCGTGTCAGGCCGCTGCATGCTGGTCCGTCACTGCACCGAGGTGAGCGAAAGCTTCGTCCATCGTTGCCGCGGCCTCTGTACTTTGGAGTGTAGTGGGCGTGGGAATCGCAATCAGTCCAGGCCGGCCGATATCCTGGGGAAGGGCGAATGAATCCTGGTGCTGCATCACCAGTTCCAGAATGTGCGCCAGTTCTTTGGATTGGTATCCATTCACGAAGCGGATACCGGCGCCGTGGTGGTCGGAGGCGGACATAAAGAATTCACAAGCCAGATACCAAATGCCCCGGCTCGTGGCGGACCAGATCTGAAGATCATCCAGCATCCCGCCAGGGGTAAATGCATATTCGATGTGGACCAGGCCATCCGGCGCGTCATGAACATGAGGACCTGGCATGAGTTCTGGCCAGGCCAGCACAATGGCAGATTCAAGGATTTGCTCGAAATTCTGAGCCTTATCGGGATTCATAATTCAACTCTCCTGGCGGAAACACGAGCTCAACCTCCGCGTTGGCCGCCGATTCGGCCGCCCCTTGCCGTTGGGCGGCACTATCCAGAATGCAACCCTGCTGGATATGGCGGGAATGCGCGGAGATGACGGTATAAGGAATACCAAAGAAGTGCTTCCCAACCGCCTCGGTCACTTCGAGGCCGTTAAAGTGATCTCGCCTCACCTTCTTCAAGATCCGCGTTACCGCGTTCCGGATTTTTGTTGGTTCAGGAAGGCCCCAAAACATAGCCTTGACTTCTCCCGCCATGAAAAAGAAGTTCCATCCGGCGGCACGGGCCTTGCGATCAAGGGCGAAGCCATCCAGCGCCGTGACCACGTTCCAATTGGCGAAGTAAGGCTCGGTAGCCAGCCCCAAACGCTGGGTCGTCAGCGGCTGTTCCTCGATCAGAATCGTTCCTACTTCAACAAGTGGTGGCATTGTTTCTCCTCGGAAAGCTCCTGGTGCGCTTAGAGCTCAAGCAGATAGCCGAGCAACCGGGCGCGCCCTGAACCTAGACTCGTCTAATTCAATTGGAAATGCTGTGCAAAGTAGCTCACTTCTGGAGGTCCGAAAGAATGGCCGTAAAAGGCAGGGCACCCTCAGCAGTTGACGGCGGAGTTGTCGCGCGTCGCAAGACGGAGCAGAGTCTGGCAAGAACAGATCAGATAGCGTGCCCGCCTTAGGCTGTTCTAGTGAGATCGGGTCTCTGGCGATTGAGTCGGATTACTGCCGGGGGTTGGAGCGCATCCGACGCGGGGCACCCGTCGTCATCCAATTGTAACCATGCCTGTTCATCGCGAAGCCGGTCTGCGGTACGTTCCCGCGATCGCTCACCAATTTCCGAATCGGCGTACTTGAATTCGGCATGCAGTTCCGCCATCGTTTCCCAGCACTCACGCACGAACTCAACACATCGCTGAACCAGGTTCTTGGCCGGTTGCCTTAAGCGCTTGCCTTGCCAATCCTGCTCGCTTGCCGAGGTTAGCGAGCCCTGAACCGGGGCATGTAGAAGCTCGCTTTGCGGGGTACGCAGATTTATGTAGGAGTTTTCGAAGGTAGACATTTCAATCCTCCTCGGATTTGTCGTGGTGCAGGACGTCCCACCAGGGCCGCGCTACTCTCGACGTTACCAAGCTAATACCGCAACGTCTGAGCAATAAGGCTCACGCCTCAGGGCAATTTTGGGAGCCATGCCGGCGGAACGCCGTCCGTCGAGCGATTACTTGTGGAGAAGAAACGTAAGCAGCGCGCGGTGAACCTGCAGGCTGCCATTGTAGTCAATGAGCCCCATCTTGCGGAACCGGTTCATGAAATAGCTCACCCTGGACCGAGTGGTCCCAACCATTTCGGCCAGAGTTTGCTGGCTCACCTTCAGGATGGTCGGATCCGGCCTTGCCTGAATGCCGAAGCTTGCCAGCAGCAATAGAACTCTGGCCAGTCGCTTTTCGCTGGAACTGAAGATCTGGTCCACGAATTCCTCTTCGATTCGCCCAATGCGAAACAGCAGATACGAGATAAATAGCTTCGCAAATGCTGGCTCCCGATGAATGATGCGGATGATGGTTGTTTGCTGCACACTGGCGATTGTGGAATGATGGACCGCAGTCGCCGTGGACATGCGCAGCGATTGCTTTACCAGGCAGCCTTCACCAAAAAAATCACCCTGCCGGAGCAAGGCGATGACCGCCTTCTTGCCGCGCTTGGAGGCGACCGTCAGTTTGACGTTGCCGGCCTCAATGTAATACATGGCGTCCGCCTTGTCGCCCTGCGTAAAGATTGCCTGATTATTTCGGTAGGCCCGGGTGGTCGACTGGGTTTTGACTCTTTTGAATAAACCCGGAGAACTATTAGGAATAGGAGCCCTGCTTGCCATAACTGCCTCCCGGGGCAATAGCGAACGAAGTAACAGCTAAAGCTTATGGCTCGTCAGTGCGCAGTGCTGGTCAATATTGCTCACCAAAAAGCCTGCCTCTGAGGACCGGGCAAAGAGTGAGTCAGATTGACCAGACTCCAAAACGCAGGTGCGTCATTATGGGTCTATTGGCAAGCCCTTAAATCCGCGCAACCCGCAGCAGTAAAGCAAGAACGGGCAAGCGAAGGATGATCTGGCAAGGTAATAAAGATGCGTATTCACGGTTCTGTTTGGTTTCTGCTATTCGTTTTCGCAGTGTTGGCCATACCGGTCACATCCTTCGCGCAGTTCGGCGTCTCTATCACGGTTGCTCCGCCGGAACTGGTGACGTACTCGCAACCGATTTGTCCCCAAGACGGCTACCTGTGGACGCCGGGATACTGGTATTACGGTCCGGAAGGCTATTTCTGGGTGCCGGGCACCTGGGTCGAGCCGCCCATCGTAGGCGTGTTATGGACTCCAGGTTATTGGGGCTGGGGCGGCGGCGCATTTGCCTGGAACGCCGGCTACTGGGGGCCCACGATCGGCTTTTATGGCGGCGTTAACTATGGCTACGGCTACGGCGGTTCCGGCTACCAGGGAGGCTACTGGAGAAACAACCAGTTCAGCTACAACACCTCGGTCAATAACGTGAATGTGACCAACATTCACAACACCTACAACAAGACCGTAATCGTAAATAACACAACCATAAACAACGTGAGCTACAACGGCGGAACCGGTGGAATAACCGCTCGACCGACTGCCGCGGAAGAGGCGGTGGCGCATGAACGTCATACCCCGGCGACGGCTGCACAGACCGGCCATCAAGAGGCCGCGAGCAAGAACCACGAAATGTTGGCGTCGGTAAATCATGGCAAACCTCCAGTTGCTGCTACCTCTAAACCGGGAGAGTTTACCGGCAAGGGCGTAGTGGCAGCCAAGGGTGCCGCCACCGAGAATAAGGCCAGCGAGAATAAGGCTGCCGAGACCAGAGCCGCCGAGAACAAGGCCACAGAGAATAAGGCAGCAGAGACCAAGGCTGCTGCGAATAAGGCAACTGAGAGCAAGGCAACTGAGAGCAAGGCTGCTGAGAACAGGGCTGCCGGGAATAGGGCAGCGGAAAGCAAGGCCGCTGAGAACAAGGCCACAGAGACCAAGGCTGCCGAGAGCAGAACCGCCGAGAACAAGACCGCGGAGAACAAAGCCGCCGAGAACAAGGCAGCGGCGACTCGCACGAACGAGACGAAGGAAGCCTCGAAGAAGGCGGCTCAGCCCGCTCCATCACACGCAAAAACCGTAGCAGCCAAACCGGAGGCGAAGCCAGTTCATACAAGCGCAAGCTCGCAGCCGGCACATCAGGCGGCTCCCCGCGCGGAAAGCGCCCCGAAGCCACCAGCACAACATCAGGCCGCGGCGAAGCCGCAATCGGCGCCCAAGTCTGAACCGGCACACCAGGCCGCTCCTCGCGCGGAAAGCGCCCCTAAACCTCCTGCACAACATCAGGCTGCGGTAAAGCCGCAACACGCGCCGGCGCCAGAACCGGCACATGAGAGCGAGCCCAAGCCGAAACCGACAAGGCCTTAACTCGGCAGATGTGATGAGTTCTACTGACGATCTTTCTGGCGAGGTGATCGGAACCACGAAGGGTGAGTTGCGGAAGCCAACTCGCTACACACGCCAGATTCGGAATCCGACGCGCTACCTCGCTCGGTAATCCGTACACAGGGCCGGCTCCTGGCGGGCCGGCCCTTGGTTCGTAAAGGTGACAACTGCTGGTCAGCGGCATAGGAATGGGCAAGGGAAAAGCAAATGCTGCAACTCCGAAAACAGCAAGCCGGGCCGATTCTCGCGTTCGCGGTGGGCCCGGAGAGTGGTGCCGTTAGCCGGTTCGAGCGCATGCGTGCGCACACGCTGGGGGCAGTCCGGCAATTTCGCCGCAACTGTCCACGCAGGTGGCTTTGGACGGTTCGTCTTGGAATCGGCTCAATCTGCATTGCTGAGGTTGCTGCCGTTATCCTTCTCATGGCGCTTCATTACGTCTATCTGGACCGGTCAAACCTGCCCGACATCGGGGCGTTTGTCCGCTTTGAGTTTCCTGCCATTGGACACGTCTACGACGCCAACGGCCAGCCATTGATTGAGCTGGCCAAAGAGCACCGTCAGATCGTGCAGTATGGAGACATCCCGCCGGTTGTACGTGACGCAATTCTCGCCGCCGAGGACAAGAATTTCTTCTCCCACAACGGAGTGGACTATACCCGAATCCCGCGGGTACTAAGCAAGGTAAGGATTGGGGCATTGCTGACACGCTTTACCCGGGTCGGGCGGCAAGACAAAGCTGACAGCCTGGTGATGCTGCGGCAGGGCGGATCGACGATCTCACAGCAACTTGTGCGGGCGTACTTTCTTCGCAACCTCACCAACCGGGAAAACAGCAATGAGCTTCGGCCTGGCGTGCTTTCTTATGTGATCGGCGCGCGCAGCGCCAAGAAACTGGTGCGGAAACTCGAAGAAATTCGACTGTCGCTGTGGATGGAAGAGCAGATGCAACAGCGCTTCGGTTCAAAACGCCGGGCCAAAGAAGAGATTCTGGCCCGATATGCCAGCTTTCTTTACATGGGAGACGGGCAGTACGGATTTGCGGCCGCTTCCGGCTATTATTTTGGGCGCTCGCTCGCCAGCTTCACCGTGGCCGATGCCGACAAGGCTGCTTTGCTGGCGGGAATTGCCAAATCTCCTCGGGTTTACGCTCCCAGCGCCCCGAACGGCGAGAGAGTCCTGCATCGTCGCAACCAGATCCTGGGCCTGATGGTAAAGCGCGGTTTTCTATCCCAGGATGATGCAAGGGCGGCTGAACAGCGTCCTATCCTGGCTTCCGCGACGAATAGGCACCAGGAGTCGCAGGCGCCGGCCGTGGGTGAAAGCGTACTGCGTGAACTTAAGAGCCTCGATCCAAAGCTGGCCGTTGATGACATGCTTCAGGGCCGTATCCAGATTTATTCCACGGTAAATATGGGCGTGCAGCAGGTTGTCAACCAGGCTCTGGAGCGCGGCTTGGTGATGTATGAGAAGCGGCACCCGGCCGCAAGCGGAATCGTTCAGGGCTCCGTGATTGTGCTGAAGAACCGGGATGCGGGCATCCTCGCAGAGAGCGGCGGCCGCGAGTTCTACCGGGAGCGCTCTAACTCATACGGAGACTTCAATCGCGTGACGCAATCGCTGCGTCAGCCCGGTTCCGCGATGAAACCCTTCGTCTATCTTGCTGCTTTTCGCCAGGGAGAGTTCAGCCTGGAGAGTATGGTTCCCGACGAACCGATCAGCGTGCCCGATGCAGGCAGACAGGCCACGAAATGGATCTCAAACTACGATGGCCAGTTCAAAGGCTTGATTCCTCTGCGGCAGGCGCTTGCCGAATCCCGGAATGCCGTAGCGATTTGGATCACCACGCAGATTGGAATTGCCAGAGTGCTAAGAACAGCACGCAGCCTGGGAGTCCAGACACCCTTGCAGCCCTACGCTACTACGGCACTAGGTGCATCCGAGGTGAGCCTGTTGGAACTCGCGAATGCCTATCGCACGATGGCCTCGGGCAGTCTCTCCGAGCCCCATGTGATCCAAAGGGTCCTTGACGGATCTGGGAAGGTGGTCCTGGATAACGAACACGGATGGCCGCAGAAGAATGTGAGCGATAACGCCCTTGCGCTCATTCAGGAAGGCTTGCGGGGCGTGGTGCGCTTGCCGGGCGGCACGGCGCACGCCCTTGACTCGCAAGGATTTCCGATCGCAGTTATGGGCAAGACTGGAACCACAAACGACTTCAAAGACGCACTATTCGTGGGCTCCACCTACGGTCCCGGAGGAATCACCGTCGCCGTTCGCATCGGCTTTGATGACGACCGTTCCCTGGGACAAAAGGAAACCGGTGCCCGAGTTGCTCTGCCGGTATTCAAAGAGATCATGCTCAGCGTGTACCAAAAGAAATTGGTGGGACGCCCGCCGGAATTCCCTTCCGATATCGAAGAGCGCATCAGTACTTATCTGGATTCCGTGCCGGTCGAAACCGCCGCGGTAGCAGACGCGGAGAAGAGCGCGACGCAACGCCCTTAGGCTGCCGCTTTTCCCCTCTGCAGACTGCATTCATCTGAACCTGGCGCGAATCCTTCCAGGCGAGCCGTTCGTTCGACAGCCCGTACCAGCCCGTCCGGCAGTTCGCTCCTCAACACGTATTCATCCACCAGCCAAAGAATTCGCTCTGGCGTATCGGAATAGGCAGAAACCAGGATGATCGGCAGCCTGGGAAACCGTTGCTTCACATGGCAGGCTATGGCTTCCGGGTCGAGGCCTTCCGTTTTGTATTCCAGCAGAACTGCAGCTACCGGGGCCTCCTCCAGTATCTTCATCGCAGTGTAGCTGCTCGACGCAATTTTGACGCAATAACCAAGAGGCTCCAGAGTCGCTTTGCGAAGTTCCAACATCTGCGGGCGGTCATCGATGCATATCACGGTGGGGGCGTCCATGGTAATACCTCCTTTGTGGGAAGGTCCTTTGGGGGCCAGCCACGACCACAAAATAAACAACCTGGAGAAGCCTGTCTGTTCAATATTGACCACTCCTGAGAAAATCGTTTATTACCTGGACGCCGTTGCCGGCCGGCGGTGGGCCTCATGGAAATGGCTGCTATTCGGACTGGCAGACTTGCTCGGTCACAGTGGCGAAGTGGTGGCCCATGATCGCCAAGGTTACGGCGGCGCCAAAAGCATGGTTGTATTGCGTAGCGGCGTCCAGGAGAAATCTCCAGTAACTTGCTCGTGCGTTGCCGAGAATGCCTTGCCGCACGATGGAGCGGCACAAAGCAAGGTACTCCGAGAGCGGGCGGCGCATGTGATTGGTGGGGTGATAGCGGTCCAGAAATCGCCGCACTCGCTCGTAATAGGCGTCCGGGGCGTAAATCCGCTTCAAGATTGACCTGTATCCATCCAGTAGGCATTGCGCAGGCATGGTCGGGATGAAACTCAAATTGCAGTCGATGTTGTTGCCATCAGCGTCACTGACCAGGCGTCGTTCGTGCTCCAGCCTTCGGTGTAGTTGCGTACCGGGAAGCGCCTGGAGAAGACCCACCATGGCGATTGGAATGGCGCTATCCTGGATGAATTTAACCTGCCGGTCGAACACATCCTTTGGATCGTTATCGAAGCCCACGATAAATCCGGCCATTACCTCGATGCCGTGCTGCTGTATGCAGCGCACGCTGTCGAGCAGGTTTCGACGGGTATTCTGCAGCTTGTTTGCTTCTTTCAGGCTCGCCTCGACCGGGGTTTCAATGCCCAGGAACACGCGGATGAAGCCGGCGGCTTTCATCATCGCCAAGAGTCCGGGGTCGTCGGCTAGGTTCACAGACGCCTCGGTAAAGAATGAGAATGGCCGGCCATGTCGATCGTTCCATTCGGCCATTGCGGGTAGTAATTGCTTGACGTTCTTCTTGTTGCCGATAAAATTGTCGTCGACCAGAAACACCGAACCCTTCCACTTGTGACGATATAGTTGCTCCAGTTCGGTGATCACTTGGGGCACGGATTTCGTCCGCGGCTTGCGCCCATAAATTTCAATGATGTCGCAGAATTCGCAGTTGAACGGGCACCCGCGTGAGTACTGGATGGCCATTGAGCTGTAATGCCGGGTGTTGATTAGGCCCAGTTCGGGGAGCGGGCTGCGCTCCAGGAGTGGCTTCTCCTTGGCCTGGTACTTCGGCTTTGCCACGCCCCGCTTGAGGTCCTCGGCAAGTGGCGCGATTAGTTCCTCGGCCTCTCCGATCACGACGTGATCGGCGTAGCGGCTCAGTTCGCTGAAACCGCTGGCAATTGGACCACCCACGACCGTACGCAATCCCCGGGCGCGGCACCGGGCCAAAACTACCAGCAGATGGTCCTTCTGCACCAGCATGCCGCTGACCAGAGCGACATCCGCCCAGGCCAAATCGGAATCTTTGAGCGCGCGCACGTTCGTGTCAACCAGGCGTTTCGCCCAGTGAGAAGGCAGCAGGGCGGCAATCGTCAGCAGCCCCAAAGGCGGATACGCGGATCGCTTGCCCTGGAACGGGAGCGCGTGCCGGAAGCTCCAATACGTGTCCGGCCATTCCGGATAGATGAGCAATGCGTTCATATTTTGCTCAGTATCCAATGGTCACGGCGGTCAGGTCTGGTCAAAAGTGACCACTCCTCGTGAGGAACACTTGGAAAGCGCAAGTTTGAGCAATTATGACCAGCTTTTGCCAGGCTTGCCGCTGATACTGGGAACGGTTACAGCCATGGTGGCGCCAACACCAATTCCGACTGCGAAAGTCGGCCGCGTGCTGAAAGGTGACCGTAAATGAGCACACTTGGCCTGGTTGAAGACATACTCCCAAGCGACATGGAGCAACTGCGAAATCGCCTCGCCGAAGTCGAGGGTGAAGTCGTGATGCTAAAGGCGCGGCCGGTGCCTTCCATCGACGCCGCAAGCATCCTCGAAAACGCCACCGACGGCTTTGTCGTGTATGATTCGGCCTTCCATTTCACCTACTTGAACGGGGACGGTGAGCGCCTCCTGGGGAAAACCAGAGGCGAATTGCTCGGCAAGACCCAATGGTCTGTGTTTCCTGAAATGATGGGAACCGAAATCGAGCGCCAATTCCGGCGCGCAATGGAGGAACAAGTTGCCACCACCTTCGATCACCTTAATCCGGTCTTGGGAACGTGGCTTGAGATCCGCGTTTCACCTTCTATCACGGGGGGCCTGTTGGTATGGCTTCGCGACATCACGGTACGGCGGCAGACCGAGGCGCAGCGCGAGGGCCTGCTTCGGGAGATCCAGGAGGAGCGGCAAATACTAAGCGAAATATTCGAGAAGTCTCCCGTTGCCATTGGTGTCTTGCGGGCGCCGGATTTTGTTTACGAGATGGTGAATCCAGCGCTTCAAGCGCTTGCACCCGGCAAGCAGATCCTGGGGCGGCTTTTCTCGGAAATCTGGGGTGAGCCGACGGAGCCCCTGCTGCCAAGCCTGAAGAACGTAATCGCGACCGGCAGGGCTTTCGACGCCGTTGACAGTCCCCGTAACATCCAACGCGAACCTGGTGCGCCACCTGAGACCATCTACCTCACCTCATCTTGGATACCGCTGGTCGGCCCTTCCGGCATTCCCGATCGCATTCTGACGCTGGCGGTTGAAACGACGGAGCGCAAAAGGCAGGAAGATCGCCTGCGGAGCAGTGAGGCACGCTTGGCGCGGTGCCAAACGATGGCCAGCCTCGGTAGCTGGGAGCAGGATCTCGAGAGCGGAGAGCTCCAGTTGTCGGAAGACGCTTGCCGAATTCTCGGTATACCGCCGGAAGAGTTCCCCACCACGATGGAGACACTGTTTTCCCGCGTCCATCCGGACGACCTGGCCTCGGTTCGGGATACGATCCAGAATGCTTCCGCCCGCGGAGGGTGTTCGCAAATCGACCACCGAATCATCCTCTCCGACGGAACCGAGCGCTTCTTGCGGCAATACGCAGAACCGCTCAGTGCTGAGGCCGGGCCGGGCCGCCTCTTGGGCACCGTCCAGGATGTCACTGCATACAAGCACCTCGAAGAAAAGTTCCGGCGGGCGCAGCGGCTGGAGGGAATTGCCCGGTTGGCTGGCGGCGTCGCCCACGATTTCAACAATCTGCTAATGGTGATCAATGGCTATGCCCACATGATCCTTTCCAAGCTCGGGCCCAAAGATCCTTTACGGGACCAGGCCCAGGAGATCATCAATGCGGGCGATCGTGCCGCAGCCCTCACCCGCCAGTTATTGACCTTTAGCCGAAAGCAGGCGATATGTCCTCGCGTGATCAATCTCGACCAACTGCTGAGCGACTTCGAGAAGATGCTGCGGCGCCTGATTCGTGAGGACATCGAGCTTAGGCGAAACTGCACTCCAGATCTCTGGAGTGTGAAAGCCGACCCCGACCAGGTCGAGCAGGTCATCATGAACCTGGTGGTGAATGCCCGGGACGCCATGCCAAATGGAGGTGTGCTGACCATTAGCACGTCGAATGTCGAACTCGGGGACCAGGAGATCGAGGGGCTCTCGGACCTCAAGCCGGGCCGGTGCGTGTTGCTGACGGTCACGGACACCGGGACCGGCATGACGCCGGAGACGCAACGGCGCCTGTTTGAGCCTTTCTTCACGACGAAGGCCCCCGGGGAGGGAACCGGGCTCGGCCTGAGCATGGTTTACGGCATTGTCAAGCAACACGGAGGAGAGGTCGTGTGCAGTAGTGCACTTGGGCACGGATCAACGTTTAAGGTCTATTGGCCCGCGATTGACCAAACCAGCGAGTCGATAGTCCGGCCGGAGGCCTCCCGAATTTCTCTCCGCGGAAACGAGACCATCCTGCTGGTCGAAGATGATGAGCATTTGCGAGAACTCATTCGGGAGATGTTGCTGCTGCAAGGGTACAAGGTCCTGGAAACGAGCAAAAGCTCAGACGCGGTTGGGGTGGCGCTTAAGCATGACGGCCCCGTTGATCTGATGCTGACGGATATTGTTATGCCCCAGGTGAACGGCCGGGAACTTGCGAAACAGGTCGTTTCGGTCCGACCGGGCATCAAAGTCGTTTTCATGTCCGGCTACCCTGGGGGCGCCGCTTCGGGGTCCGGCACTTTTGACCGCGGCGCGCTGTTTCTTCAGAAGCCCTTTGATATCGACGCGCTCGGCCAGATTCTCCGCCAGGCTTTGGGCCCGGCTGCGAAACGAGCAGCCTAGAGTCTCTGCCAGGACCAGATCACCAGGGCGCTGGCCAACATCCAATATAGTTCTGCACGCCAAATGTTGGCCGGTGCAGGGCGCGTTGACCCTGCGTGTCGAATGAGCCTGTGCACACTACGAACATGTATGCAGGCCGTTGACGGGATGATAACTGAAGGGAGAAGCTTAGGTTATGGCAGACACAGGGGAACGGCGCCAGATCTTGCGACGTGCGAATGCGAAAGAAGCAGAAAAGGTCCAGGCTTCAAAGAAAATGATTTCCGAGGAGCACTCAACCGAAAAGGCAAGCGACGCCGCGTTTGAACGCATCCGTAAGGGCTCTCGCCGGCGTGCGAAAACGACCGTGCCGTCTAAGTCCGCCCCTTAAGCTTCGTAGGCGTGAACGGGGCCAAACGACGGCCGTCTGAATGTTTGTGCGCTTGCCCGTGACTCAATGATGATGACTAGGGGCCGCGCGGCTTAATCCCCTATCCCTCAATTCCCTCTACCTTCCTCCCAGATCGACGGCATTTCCCGGAGAATTTTCCAGCTCTACCTGCGTCGGCGCCGCACGGTCTACTGCGTGAAAGCTGGGCGAGAATCCTTGCCCGCCCTTTTTTATCCAAAGTGAGCAATATTGAACAGTCAAATTTGTGCTCCAGCGCTACCATTGCCGCAGAGTTGTGGGGTGCATGCGGTTCGTGTGTCCGTATCGCTACCAGAGAAGTGCGCTAAACGCACGCCAATCAACGCGGGTGGTTGAGGAAAATCGATGCGATCGCGCTACATTCTGCCTGCGGAATATCAGGCTAGCCATCAAAGGCCCGACGATTTCTTCTGCACCCTTTCCCCGGAATCGCGGCAAGCTTTCAGCCGGATCACGATTTCCACGGTGTTTCCTGAAGGCGCGGTCATTTTCATTGAAGAGGAGGCTCCTCTTGGGGTTTTCAGGCTCCGTGAGGGACAGGCCAAGCTCTCCACCAATGCGCGTGACGGGAGGACCTTTGCATTACGGATCGCCAAAGCTGGAGAACTCCTGGGACTGGATGCGGTGGTTGCTGGCAAGCCGTATTCACTGACGGCAGAGACGATGCAGAGGTGCCAACTGGATTTTGTGGGCCGGAGCGATTTCCTGCGCTTCCTCAAGGAGCACAGCGATGCCTGCCTGCATGCCGCTGAGGTCATCAGCCGTGAATGTCACGATGCATATACCGTGGTCCGTTCATTTTGCTTTCCCCACAGCGCTACGGTGAGAATTGCCAAACTCCTGCTCGCAGCGGCGAAGGAGCGGAGCGCCACCAACGGAGTACTCCGTGCCCGTTTGGCGCTCACTCACGAAGAAATTGCTCAACTCGTCGGCACTACCCGGGAAACGATAACCCGCACGCTGTCTGAGCTGAGAAAGAAAGAAATTGTCGAACAACAGGGCGCCAGTTGGATCATCCGCGACAAGCCGGCACTGGAGCGGCTTGGGGCGGCTTAGGCCCAATGACATGGCGACACCCGGCCGCCCTTCATTTTCGGTGCAATGGCGCACCTGGAGAGGCTCATGAAAGAAATCCTGGAAGAAAACCAGGTATGTGATGAGGAAGCACTTGGCGGGGTAGTGGTGGCTGCCTCCAGTTGTCCCGCGCCGGAGTGCGGCTCGCTCGTCATTGACTACCGGGCTGCAGACCGGCTCGTGTCAGGCCACGCGGGAGCGTGGGAGTTCACGTGCTCTCGTTGCGGATGGGAGTTCGTGGTTGATCCAGACGAACTGATCTTCCAATCCGTTTCGAAGCAATGGCTCTCAGGCGGGCACGTGCTTGGCGGAGACGTGGACGAAATTCCGCCGATGCCAAGGCGGGAATAAATACCGCCAACGGCGGCAGCCAAGGCGAAAACCGGTTTGCAAAGGTGATCTATGTCCATGCAGGCGTATCCAGAACTTCAAAGTGCAGTGGTGCTGTGTATCGCGGATGATGAGGACATGCTGGAATGCGAGAAATCGTTTCTCGAATGCTTCGGGTATGTCGTTCTGACCGCGTCCAGCGGCGGTAAGGGATTGGAACTGGCGTCTTTGTTTTCGGTTGATGTTGTGATTGTGGACTACCTCATGCCCAAAATGAACGGCCACGATGTGGCTCTCGAGATGAGGCGGCTGCTGCCGCTGGCGCCAATTATCCTGCTCTCCGAATCTGGGGAGGTTCCCGAGCAGACAATGCACTTTGCGGATGCGCTTGTCTCTAAAGATCGCTTGGACAGCCAGTTGTTGCCGGCGATTGCGCAATTGCAGGGGCGCGGAGGCATTCCGTTGCCTTCGTACCATGCATGACCGCTAGCTAATCATGCAGTACGACGCTCACCAGCGAACTGTGGACGTGCATGCCGCCACCGTTGTAATCAATGAAGCCCATGTCCCGGAAGCGATTCAGGAAAAAGCTGACGCGCGAGCGGGTGGTGCCAATCATTTCGGCCAGGGTTTCCTGGCTCATTTTCGCAATCAGCGGGATAGGCTTTGACTCCTGGCCGAAGTTGGCTAGCAGCAGGAGAAGCCGGGCCAGGCGTTTTTCGCTCGAGTTGAACAAGTGGTCGACCAGGTCCGCTTCCATGCGAACGTTTCGGGTGAGCAGGTAAGCAAGAAAACCCTCGGCAAAAACTGGATTCTGGTGGAGCGCGGTCACCATAGACTGCTTGGCCACGCGAATGACTGTGGTGGTTTGCACCGCCGTGGCGGTTGCCATGCGTAGCGGCTGGCCTGCCATACAGCCCTCGCCGAAGAAGCTCCCGGGCTGCAGAATGGCAACCACCGCCTCTTTTCCACTTTTGGATACTACGGTGAGCTTTACCTTGCCGCCCTCAACGTAGAACACCGCGTCCGCCGGTTCTCCTTGCGAAAAGATGGCCTGCTTGTCCGTGTACTCGCGGCTGGTTTTTCCGGAAGCGATTCTGGTGAGCAGGCGGACCGGGTCGAATACGGCCAGTTGGCTGTCCAGTGCGAGGCTCTCCTCCTCGGCGGTGAAGACGCTGTCGCGGTTCGTAGCGGCTACGTCCTTCTTCCCATTGTGCCTGATTTTCTGAGTAACCGCGTTGGCGGCGTATGTAGAAGGGCCTGAAGAATTGGGACGCATGGCACTCATATCAAACTCCTTTGACCCGGAGAAGGCCGGCGGCGTAAGTGCCGAGCCGACAAGAGAGCCTATTCGATCAAGGTACCCCTGCATGCAATATACACCCAGTGAGCAGTATTGACCAACGCATGACTGCTTGTTGGCGATTTCCTCGCACACTCGGGTGAGCCGCATTGACCAGCGCAACTAGCTGATGCGCCCATAGGCTTGTCTTAGTGGGGAGGCTTCACATGCGCATCACCAATTTACTTGCAATCCTGGTTCTGAACGTCCTGGTCGCGGTCAGCGCTGGGGCGCAGCCGGCCGAGGATGATGCCGGTGGCGATACTGGCGCTCCGGCAGTCAACGTCACCCAAGCGATCGACCGAATGAGCCAGCGCGAAGCGGCGCTGGTCTCGGCCATGCAAGGGCTCCATCCCGTCGTCGAGACCTACCTGCAGATGGTCCGGTCCGATGAAGAACTGGGCACCGTACCCGCTTCGGACCACTACTTTCTAGGCCGCCTGTATTTCACCGACGGCTTCCAGGAGCGCTTTTACACCACCAAGCTGGAAAAGACCGGCTGGAAGGCGTCCATGTTGAGTCCGCTGGCCTCCGCGAACCTGGCCAAGCATTTTTTCAGCGTTCAGTTTTTGCCGGTTGGGTTCTCCAGCATGCTGTTCCCAGATTCGCGTGGATTTGACCGCGACCGTTACACCTTCCATTTCCTGCGCCGCGAGTTCCTGGGCGATGTTCGCTGCCTGGTCTTTTCGGTCGAGCCAGCCAACCAGGGCCACGGCCGCTTTGAGGGCCAGATCTGGGTTGAGGACAAAGAATACAACCTGGTTCGCTTCAACGGTATCTATACTCACCCGGTGCGTAATACCTATTTCCACATGGATAGCTGGCGCACCAATGTGAAGCCCGGCCTATGGGTTCCCACCGCCACTTATGTGGAAGAAAACGGACTGAAGCCCAACGCCTTGAAACGAACCGTGCGATTCAAAGGGCAGACACGTCTATGGGATTACGATCAAAAGCCCGCTGGCCGGCAGGAAGAATTCACCGACATAGAGGTCGACACCAACGACAGAGTCGAGGAAGAAACTACCAGCGCCCCCGACTTCACGCCGGTGATGAGCTTGCGCGCCTGGGAGCGCGAAGCCGAGGATAACGTTCTCGACCGCCTGGAACAGGCAGGCCTGCTGGCTCCGCCAGGCCCCATGGATAAGGTTCTCGAACAGATTGTCACCAATCTCGAAGTCGGCAGCGGCCTGGAGATCGAACCCGACGTGCGTTGCCGCGTGCTGTTAACGTCGCCGCTGGAATCCGCAACCATCGGCCATACCATCATTATCAGCCGGGGCTTGATTGACGTTGTTCCCGACGAATCCAGCCTGGCGCTGCTGCTCTCGGTTGAACTGGGAAGCATTGCCCGCGGCGAACAGATTGACACCAAGTATTCGTTCAGCGACCGCCTGGATTTCAAAGACGAAGCGATCTACCGTGAATTTGTCTTCAAGCGCACTACGCAGCAGGAAGAGGCGGCGGATAGCCGGGCGCTGGCACTCTTCAATGCGTCCATCTACAGGAACAAATCAGACAGCGCCGGTCTTTTCCTGCGGCAGTTGCAAAACCGGGCGAACGGCATTCCCAACCTGGTCCAGGCCCACTTGGGCAACAGTCTGGTGGAAAACGGTTCGCTCAATCGCTTGGCAGCACTCATAGAGGCGGCGCCCGCCCTGCAGATGAGCAGGGTTGACCAGGTGGCAGCCCTTCCGCTGGGCGCCCGCATCCAGGTCAATCCTTGGGATGGAAGCGTGGAGTTGCTTCAGTCCAGGCAGGTTGCGCTCCTCTCTGCACGAGAAAAGATGCCATTTGAGGTCGCGCCTGTCGTCATTAACCTGTCGCGCAATAGAAGTACGTTCACCTCCGCCTCCACCTCTGCCAGCGTGGTCACTCTCATGCCCTAAACCTTCCCCAACTGCAAGGGACGGCAGGGGCTCGGAAGCAAAGAAAATCAACTTTGCTTCCGATGTACCCTCGGTTGTGCACCGAATGACTTGACTGGTGAGCGCATAGTCCCGCCTGAAGATATTTTGGTGCACTGTTCACCTTTGACCAGTTTCTGCAGTCCTGTACTTCGATAATGACAACGGCTTCGCCCTGAATCGGGGATAGGGGAGGATTACGGCGCACGATCGCGATTAACCGACGCGTTGCAAATGTGCGCCCGGAACGAAGGAGATGGTCATGAACGGCGACATTCAAGCTGCAAGAAAACTTCTGGCGGATTTGCGGGAGGGCTTTCGGGTCCTGCCTAAACATATTCAGGTGGCTGTCTCGTGCCTGTTGCGCGAGACCACCCTCGACAAACAGTCCGGCGGCAATTGTGCGAGGTGACGCTACGGGCGTCGAAGTTCTGCTCGGGAGCAAGCGTCGGGCTTCATGCCCAGTGAATATGCGTTCCGCGACACCCGCAGAGCTTTAGGCTGATGTCGCTTGCGTTTCCAAAAGGCTGTCGGATTTCATCTTTGCGAGGGCGAGCCGAGAAACCGAATTGCGAATGATTTGTCATCCTGAGCGAAGCGAAGGACCTGCTGTATCGTCGCCTGCACAGGCACAAAAGCAGGTTCTCCGCTTCGCTCAGGATGACAGGTACTCTTCTGTCCGATGCCCTTGCTCTCCGTCCTTTTCGTCCTATGGAGAAAAGTAAGCGACAGTGGGGCTTTAGGCTCCCGGCATTTGTCATTCTGAAGCCCGCCAAATCCGCGCGAGTGGTTTTTCCGAGCAAGATTTGGCGTGGCTGAAGAATCTCTGTACTTACCATGAGTTGCATGGATGCTTCAGCCACGCCAACGCCCGCGCAGCAAGGAGCGCCCCTGGCGTTGGCGGGCTTCAGCATGACAGCGGGACGGGTACGATCGAGTCTCCACGCACGCTCTCTAGCCCCTGCCGGTTTACTTCTTCGCTGCAAGGAGTGCATTAATGAAACAAGCTCTTGAGCGCATGGTGGTTCTTCCAACGTTAAGGTGCCGCGCACCCGCGATCGATTCACATAGGATGGATGCCACACTAGCGCAGGAATTGGCGTGACAACAGTACTGCGCAATATGCGGCGAAGCCAACGAGAATCAAGCCGAGGATCGCATTGGCGAGGCGAAAGAAAGTCGGGCCGATGCGGTTGGGGATGAAGCTGACGGCGACGATCAGCGCGGTGAACCAGCTCATCAGGCCGGCGGCGGCCATCAGGATTCCCCAACCCGGGGCACTGAAACCGAGGACCGAATGCGCGATGGGCAACCAGTTTGAAGTCACGCCGGCCCAGTAGATCATGGTGAGGGGGTTGAAGACCGTCAGAGCGGCGCTGTCGGCAACTTCAGCAATGAGCTGTTTTGGAGTGGACTGCTCATTCCAGTTTTGGCGGGCGCTGGCAAAGGCTTTCTGGGGATCCTTGGCGGTGCGAAAAAGAAAGTAGATCCCCATCGGAAGCAGAACGAATAGACCGATGACCTCCATGACGGTCCGAAGTATCGGGTTGGACAGGTCTGAAAGAAGGTAGTGGCCGCCCAGAAGGGCCAGGGAGAACAGCACAAGATCGCCGGTCACTGAGCCAATTCCGCAGGCCAGGGTATGGGGCCAGCCGCCGATCACGCCGCGGCGGATGGCCAGCATATTGACCGGACCCATCGGCGCCGCCGCAGCCAATCCCATCAGATAGGCGGCCGCAAGCACGTGGATATAGGAGGCAAACACAATCTTGTGGCAGACAGGCAGGATTCTGGTTGCCGCTGCCGGGGTAAGTCAGGAAC
>JBEKOS010000008.1:0-23500 GCA_049521535.1 Terriglobales bacterium
GACGGTTGCGTTGTTTGGAAAGCGGACCGCGTTGTTGCTTGTCGGCAGAGGATTTCCATGCGGCGGTTAAGCCACAATAGCTCATCGCGTCCGCCGACGAGGAGAAGCGTTGTGGCTCGCCGATCTCCAGCGCCCAGGTCAGCGCCGTGATCTCGCCCACGCCGGGAATGCTGGCCAGCCGTTCCACCCGTTCCGCCAGCTTGGGGTTGGCCAACAGTTGCGTCACCAGCCGCTTCTGCATGGCCTGGAACAACTCCATCGCCCCGCGACTCATCTTGAGCAGGTCCTTCACCGATTCCGGCACCTCTTGCAGAGTCCTCACCAGATCGGTGAAATATTTCTTGCCGTGCAATTTCTGTTTGTTGTAGGGCGAGCCCGTCTCCATCAGCAGACCGGCCATTTTGTTCTGCATGCGCACCGACTGGCCTACCACCAGACTGCGGTAGCGCAACCGGCGCCGCAGGTCGCGGATTTCCGGCGGCGCCACGTAACATCTGGGTAACAGGTTGCAGCGCACCATGTCGGAAATCTTGCGTCCGTCGATCTGGTCGCTCTTCTTCTTGCCGGCGCTGATGGCCTTCATCATGGCCGGATGGCCCATGCCCAGTTCCTGGGCATAAGGCTTTAGCGTGTCGTAGATCCAGCCGCTGAACAGCGTCGCTTCCATCCCTCCCCGCCAGGGCAAGGGCCGAGACGCTGCCCATTGCCGCAGCTCCGACCGCTGGGCTACCACCTTGCCTTCGTCCACGATCTGGCCGTCGGCCGTCTTGGCGCAGTAACTGATGCTTTTCTTGTGTACGTCGAATCCGATATAGTGAATGTCGTTCATAAGGTTCTCCTGTTTGAGGTTTCTGAGCCAGCGCCAAAACGCTGGTCTCGGCATTGTAGCCTTCAGGAGAACCTTTTTTCATGGCACTTATACATTCAAACAGACGGAAAGTTTCCGGACCGCAATTCGCCATCAAGGTCCGAACACAAGCGTTGTCTGCTTCTCATCGCGCTCCTTCTTCGCGGGGCGACCTCCCTTTTGCTTGCGTAGCCGCCGCAGCAACAGCTTTTCCAATTCCGCGACAAACTCAGCCGACCCCAAAGGACGCCCAGAATGCGTATTCTCGCGCAGAGCCTCGATTTCTTCGGGCGTGGCGCCAGCTCCCAAATACGCACGCCAAGATCCCGGTGACGGATAGCTCATTTCCTGGTTTTTGGCGGAAAAAAGAAATGAGCCTGAATCCACGATTCACGCCCGATCAGTAAGCGGGTCACTTCCAACCGCAGATCAGGGACGATCAAGGAGAAACCGGCCTGCCTGAACTTCTCCATTTTTACTACACAGGCGAAACGACTTGGGGACTTGGCGACCCAGGGACTTTCTGTCGACATGCCGAGGAGCCAGCGGTATCCGGCTTCTAGAGCAATGGCATTGACATTGCATAAGCGCATGAAGATACTGGCGCGTGGATGATCCTGACGCACAAAGAATACGACCGCGATACCTGGAAGGACGAGTTATGAAAAGCAAGTCCAAGACCCTGGCGCACGATGATATCCCGGAAACCTATGCGCAATTGGTGCGGCTTTTTATGCCGCGGCCGCTCCACGACGAAGTGGATCATGGCAATGCCCTGCTGGTGCTGGATGCGATGGCGGGATTCGAGATGAACGCCGATCAGGAGGACTATTTCGAGGCCGTGGCCACCGTTGTGGAAAAATACGAGGCCAGGCGGCACGCCATTGACAGCGCAGGAATGACGCCGGTTCAGCTCATTCGCTCGCTGATGGAAGAGCACGGGATGAGCGAGTCCGACTTGGGGCGCCTTTTGGGTGACCGCAGCCTCGGCCATCGCATCCTAAGCGGAGAACGCCAACTGAGCAAAGCCCACATTCGCGCGCTGGCCGAGCATTCCAGCCTCAACCCGGTTGCCCTCCTGTAAACGCAGCGCCGGTGCCGTGGCCCGCGCCGAATGCCAATTGCTTTTCACCGCAGCGGACGCAAAGGACGCAGAGGAACGCAGCGTTAAATCAAGAAAGGGCCAGGGGACCCAGCCCCTGCAAAAAGCATATTGACTTGTGTTGTACTTTCGTGTAATGTAACGCTACTTAGTCGTTCTATGGACGGCTAATTAGAACAGCTTAATAGGGTGCTGTGGGTCGCCTCAATTACCTGCGCCAGAGATTGCGGCATCGGTGTTTCTGCTCTGGGCAACCAAGGCGGGGTCGGAATGAGAAGCGTGACGAGTACAACTTGTATCTTTCGCGAAGGCAGCCTCAGGCGGGCGGCAGGCAGGTGTAAAATGCTGAACTCCTTGAGACCCTTGAGCCTCTTGATGATTCCAAAAGGGCTATCACGAAATAATGAGCTCCTTGGTGAGCCCCTTGATGAGCTTCTTGAGCTTCTTGCTTTACGGCAGCGGTCAGCTATCAGTTTTCAGTGGGCCGCCGAACGGACGATGATGATGCAATTTTTCTTGGCCGTCGTGGCCGCCTCCATGATTCTAAAAGGCTTGACCGCGAAAACCGTTGGCCATCTCGGACTTTTGATGGCCGCCTCGAACAAAACAAAGGATTTAGTGGCTACTCTTTGCATGTCCGGCGAAGCGGCATTTGGCCGTCTCCATGGTTCTAAACGGCTTATACCCCGTGCTTTGGCCATCTCGACTTGCACATTTGGCCGCCTCGATTGTTTTCAGCGGCTTACGGCGAAATCGCAATATGCGGGTCACTGAAAGATGCCAGCGAAACAATGTGCATGATCAAGATGATCAAGATGATCACCTGAAAGTAAACAAAGGAGTTAGCGCGCTTATGCCATGATCAACTTGATCAACCTCGATGAGCAACCTTGATCAAGTTAAGCTAACTTGCGATGCGCAGCCAACCTTCCCCGAAGAATCACCGGAAATGCATGAACCCCTTGAGACCCTTCAGGATTCCATTGGACTTACCGCAACCGCCTGATGAGCCCCTTCGAAGAAATATGAGCCCCTTCCAAAAATAGCGCGACTGACCTCAGTCACGGCGACGAGCTTTCATGAACCAAAATTGTTGCTCAACCAGGCCCGAGGTGGGCTTGGGAGCGCGAGGTGCGACGTGGTAATCGGCGGGTCCGCAAAGCAGTTCAATTGCCCGATAGGGATCGAGTTTTCGCAATTCCTCCCGGCGCAATTTGTCCATGAAGTCGCCCGCTTCTTTCCACGCTTCCAACCAGAGTCGGCCTTGGGCAATCTGTTCCGGCGTCCAATCCGCCAGGCTGGAGGGTTTTCGATTCATCGCGCTATTATCCCGCATGCGCTCCTGAATCGATCGGCAAGCGAGCAGGAATCCTTCTGCCATAAGCGGCAGTTCACGCGCGGGCACCTATGCTGAAACGTACGAACTATTTTCTCTTTTGCACGTCAAATCGCTATAATGGTTCGATACCTATGAGTGTGCCCGACGGTAAGACCCTTTTATTGCTGAAGCCGCGCGGGTTTTGTGCGGGGGTGGTGCGCGCCATCGACATTGTGCGTATCGCTTTAGAGGCGTTTGGCCCGCCAATCTACGTGCGCAAGGAAATCGTTCATAACCGCTTTGTAGTGGAGGAGTTATCCGCCAAGGGCGCAATCTTTGTAGACGAAGTGGATGAAGTGCCGGACCAGCAGCGGGTGATTTATAGCGCCCATGGAGTTGCGCCCTCGGTCCATGAGGCCAGTCAGCGTCGTGGGTTACGTGTAATCGATGCGACTTGCCCCCTGGTCACCAAGGTCCATGTAGAGGCGGTGCGCTTCGCGAAAGAGGGTTATTCGCTGGTGTTAATTGGCCATCGCGATCACGACGAGGTTATTGGTACGCTGGGCGAGGCGCCGGAGGTTACTCAGGTTGTTGGCTCAGTCGCTGAGGTTGAACAACTCCAGGTCCCTGATCCCAGCCGAATCGCCTATTTGACGCAGACAACCCTTAGCCTCGATGAGACCGCGGGCATAATTGAGGCTCTGCGGAAGAGATTTCCTCTGATCGAAGGGCCGGCGGCGGCCGACATCTGTTATGCGACCCAGAATCGGCAAACGGCCGTGAAGGAAGTGGTTGCCGAAGCGGAGTTGCTTCTGGTGGTGGGGTCGGACAACAGTTCCAATTCTAATCGGTTGGTTGAAGTGGCCCGCAAACTCGGCGCCAAGGCCCATTTGGTTGAGAATTACCTTGCCATTGAACCCGCGTGGCTGGCGGGTGTCAACACCGTTGCGCTAACTGCAGGCGCCTCCGCGCCGGAGTGCCTGGTCGAGGAGGCCGTGCGCTACCTCGCTGGTCAGGGATTCAGTACGGTTCGAGAAGTTGAGGTTATGCCGGAACACGTGAGGTTTGGCCTGCCTCCCGAGATAGTGGCGGCTATCTCTGGCATTCCAGTGGCGGCGTACGCGGAGACTGGGTCCGAAGGCGTTTAGCCACGGCTTAGGTTAAAGATGAACATGGAAGAGCATCAAGAAGACGGACTGACTTCGCACATGCGGTTTAGCCTCCCGGGCCGAGAGGCAGGCAGTCACGTCCGCGGTTCTTCGCTGAATACAGGTCGGGATCGCATGGCGATTCTCGACCGCGTAAAGAGCGCTAGAGACGCTGCTGTCCGATATTTGTTTTCTACCCAACACCCGGACGGGTATTGGTGCGGGGAACTCGAAGCCGACACCACACTCGAGTCCGACTACATCCTGCTGCATCGCCTGCTGGGCACGGGTGACGAGGCCAGACTGGAAAAGGCCGCGAACAGGATTCTGCATTACCAGAATCCCGATGGCGGTTGGCCGATTTATGACGGGGGACCTTCCAACGTCAGCGCCACGGTAAAAGCCTATTTCGGATTGAAACTGACCGGCTACAGTGCCAGCCATCCTGCGTTGATGCGGGCTGGCGAGTGCATTGAGAGCCTGGGTGGGGTCACCGCCGTCAACACGTTTACCAAGATTTATCTGTGCTTTTTCGGGCAATACGACTACAACGCGGTCCCGGCCGTTCCGCCGGAAATTGTCTTGTTTCCCGGCTGGTTCTGGTTCAATATTTACGAAATATCATCCTGGTCGCGCGCCATTCTGGTGCCCCTTTCGATCGCCTACGCCAAGAAGCCATTCAAGAAGATCCCCGAGGAAATGGGAATTCAGGAGCTGTTTCCAGGCGGCGATATGCACAACGTGAATCTCCGACTGCACTGGGACGAGCGGTTGGTCAGTTGGCGCAATTTCTTCCTGTTGATGGATGCGCTGGTTCATTTCTTTGAACGTATCCATATTCGACCGCTGCGGTCTTTGGCCATTCGGAAGGCTGAAAAATGGATGCTGGAACGCTTCGAAATGAGCGACGGGTTGGGGGCAATTTTTCCGGGTGTTATGAATTCGATCATTGCGCTGCGTTGCCTGGGCTATTCTCTCGACGACCCGCAAATGATCCGTGCCACCGACGAATTCGAAGCCCTGGGCATCGAGGAAGAGACGACGTTCCGTATGCAGCCGTGCAAGTCTCCGGTTTGGGATACGGGCTACGCCCTGTCCGCCTTGGGTGAAGCGGGCGTGCCGCGCGATGACGAACGGATGATCAAAGCGGCGGATTGGCTGCTGAAAAAGCAAATCACCCATCGCGGAGATTGGTGCGTAAAGGTTAAGAATACCGCTCCCGCAGGTTGGTACTTCGAATTTAATAATGAGTTTTATCCTGATATTGATGATTCGGCCCAGGTAATCCTTGGCCTCGGTCAGGTAGACCATCCTAACGAGCGCTATCAGCACGAGTCTGTGGAGCGGGCTATTCAGTGGATTTTGGCGATGCAGTGCCGGAGGGGGGAAGGCGGCTGGGCTTCCTTTGACCGTGATAATACCCGCATGGTTTTTCAGAAAATGCCGTTCGCAGACCACAATGCCATGCTTGACCCGCCGACGGCGGACATTACCGGTCGCGTCCTGGAAATGTTGGCCAATCAGGGATATGCGCGGGAGCATCCCGCAGTGAAGCGGGCCATTACCTTCCTGAAGAAATCCCAGGAAAGCGATGGCGCGTGGTTTGGCCGTTGGGGTGTGAACTACATCTATGGCACGCACCTGTGTTTGCGAGGCCTGGAAGCAATCGGAGAGGACTTGCATGAGCCTTGCGTTCAGCAGGCCGCTGAGTGGCTTCGTTGCGTGCAAAATCCTGATGGCGGCTGGGGCGAGACAGTAGGATCATATGACGATCCTAGGCTCCGCGGGCAGGGGCAAAGCACCGCCTCGCAGACCGCCTGGGCGATTCTCGGCCTGCTTGCCGCCGGCGATACCCGAAGCGATTGTGTGGCGCGCGGAATCGAATACCTCTTGCGCACCCAGCAGAAGACTGGTAGCTGGGAGGACGGAACCTATACGGGCACGGGTTTCCCCAAGGTTTTCTATTTGCGGTACCACATGTACGCGGACTATTTTCCGTTGCTCGCTCTAGCCAATTATGCGAAGGTGTTTTCGTCGCAGATTCACGCAGAGGAGCGCTGATGAATGCAAGATGCACGCCAATGAAAGATTCCGGCAAACGGCGGAAATCGGCCGCGTGCCAGAAATCGCGAAACGAACATCGGACAACTGAGAACTTCTCCTATGCGTCATTCATTTAACAAAACCTTCAATTTAGCCAAGTACGTCGTCAAGAAGAAGCTTTCCGGCGATAAGCATTTCCCCCTGGTGATGATGCTGGAACCGCTGCATGCCTGTAACCTGACTTGTACGGGTTGCGGCCGCATTCGCGAGTACGAGAGTACGATCCGCGAGGTGATCCCCGTTGATGAGTGCCTGAAGGCGGTAGACGACTGCGGCGCCCCCATTGTTTCGATTTGCGGCGGCGAACCGCTCATTTACAAGGATATCGGGCCGCTGGTGGAAGGGCTGCTGGCGCGCGGTAAATACATCTACCTGTGCACCAACGGCATGTTCATTCGCAAGCGGCTGGGAGATTTCAAGCCGGATCATCGCTTTTTCTTTAATGTCCACCTGGATGGCATGAAGCGCTCGCACGATCTTGCGGTGGAGAAAGACGGCGTGTTTGATGCGGCCATCGATGGCATTCGTGCGGCCAAGGAAGCCGGTTTCCAGGTGACCAGCAATACGACGGTTTACACGGAAACGGACATGAACGAAATCGAGGCGCTGTATGAGTTCCTGGAGCCGCTGGGGGTCGACGGCCATACCCTTTCGCCCGGATATTCCTACAGCGCGGTGCAGACCAAGGAGATATTTCTTGATCGCGCCATGATTCGTGAAAAGTTCAAGGAGATCAAGAAGCTGGCTAAGCGGTTCCCGCTGAGCGATACGCCGGTGTATCAGGAATTCCTGGCGGGCGATCGCGAATTGCGCTGTACCGCATGGGGCATGCCGACCTTCAACACCAAGGGCTGGAAAGGGCCGTGTTATCTGATCACCGATGGCCACTACGACACTTTCGGCGAGTTCGCCGCAAAGACGCAATGGGACAAGTACGGTCCCGGCCGTGATCCCCGCTGTGAGAACTGCCTCGTTCATTCCGGTTACGAAACCAACGCCGCTACCGGTACGGATGCCCGCTTTGGCGACACCTGGAAGATGCTGGTTTGGAATTTGTTCGGATAACAGAAGCGGCAAGCAGCAGGTAGCGAGCGGCAAGCCGGCGCGCTGATTTCCACTTGCTGCTCGCTACCTGCTGCTTCCTGCTTTTTCCGCTGATGACTGTCTTTATTACAGGCGCGACCGGATTTGTCGGGAGCCATGTTGCGCGCACTCTCGTGGCTGCGGGCGCCGACTTGCGAATCCTGGTCCGCTCAGGCAGCCGGACGGAAAACATTGATGCGCTGCCAGGTGAGCGAATCACCGGCGACCTGCGCCAGCCTGCGTTTTTGGCCAAGATCCTATCCGGTTGCGAAGCTGCCTTTCATGTTGCCGCAGATTATCGCTTATGGTGCAGAGATCCGCAGGAGATGTACCGCACCAATGTTGAAGGCACCCGTGCTCTCATCGAGGCCGCCCAAAGCGCGGGCGTGCGCCGGGTGGTTTTCACCAGTAGCGTTGCCACCATGGGTTTCGCGGGAGACGGAACCTTGGCGGACGAAGAATCACCCGTTTCCCTGGAGCAAATGATCGGGCCGTACAAACGTACGAAATTCCTGGCGGAACGGCTCGCGTTGCAGGCTCCGCACGTGGTGGTGGTAAACCCGACCACGCCGGTGGGAGCACAGGACATCAAACCCACCCCGACCGGCAAGATCATTGTGGATTTCCTGTGCCGCAAGTTTCCCGCATACGTGGATACCGGCTTGAATCTGGTGGATGTGAATGAGTGCGCGCGCGGACACCTGCTGGCCCTTGAGAAGGGGCGGCCAGGTAGGCGCTATATTCTGGGAGGCCAGAATCTAACCCTGAAACAGATTCTCGACAAGCTGGCGGCCATCACCGGGCTTCCCTCGCCGCGAATCCGCTTGCCGTATGCTGCTGCGCTGTGTGCGGGAGCGCTGGACACGGTGTTTACAGGATACCTATTGCGGCGGGAACCGCGCGTCGTCCTGGATGCCGTGCGGATGGGCCGCAAGAAAATGTTCGTTTCCTCAGAGCGCGCGGAAAGCGAACTTGGATTCAATTTGAAGGCTGTGGATTCGGCGCTGCACGAAGCCGTAGAGTGGTTTGTTGCTCAAAAGTATGCTCCCGCGCCTCCATGGTCAGGAGCCGAACCGGCGACCGCAGCGGTCCCCATCGGAGCGCGCAGTGAATAAGATTGCCGTTATCGCCGCAATGGAGCGCGAAGTGACGCCCCTAATCCAAGGGCCTGAGTGGAAGGTTTCGCAGATCCTGCCGGCTCCCTACCGCTCGTACGAGAGTGAGCATGCCATTGTGGTCTGTTCCGGAATTGGAGCGGCCTCCGCGTGCCAGACCGCGGTTGAGGTCGCTGCGCTGAATCCTCTCACTATCATCTCCGCCGGATTTGCCGGTGGAATTACCAGCCAGTGGCATGTGGGAGACGTAATGTTCCCGGCACGTATTGTGCGTTCTGAAGGGGGCGCGAGCGTTGACCTCAGTTGCTGGCCGGAAATGAACGGATTTTGCCGCAAGGGAGTTCTGGTAAGCAGCACGGGCATTCCGGGGCAGGATGCCAAACGGCTGCTGGCCAATCTCTATCGGGCGGATGCGGTTGATATGGAGGCCGCTACCGTGGCCGAGGTTGCGGATGGTAACGGTATTCCGTTTGTCGCGGTCAAGGTAATTTGCGACGAATACAACTTCCCCATGCCCGATCTGGAGCCATTCCTTGGTCCGGAGGGCAAGTTCCTGATTGGGCGCTTTCTGCTGCATACGGCCTTACGACCCCGACTCTGGTCCGTTCTGAGGCAATTGGCATCCAATTCGAAGAGGGCATCACAAGAACTCTGCCGGGTGCTGCAGTCGTTGCTGGTGCCCGGAGCGCTCAATTTGGCGCAAGGCTCGGGCCTGCACACACTTGGCGCCTTACCCAACGACCTGGAAGCGGGCACTGTATCTCGATGAACGGTACCAGCCAAATTGAAAATCTGCCGCGCAACGATATGAGCGAGGCCGAGGCGCATTTCACCGCCCAGGTTCCAAGTGAGATGATGGCTGCCGTCTATCACGGCCGGGACGATGTCCGGATGGAAATTGTACCGGTGCCTCAGGTCGGCCCCGGGGAACTACTGGTAAAGGTGCATAGCTGTGGTATTTGCGGCACCGACTTGAAGAAAATCAGCACGGGTTCCCACTCGGCCCCCCGTATTTTCGGCCATGAGACCGCCGGAGTTGTAGTACGTACGGGCGAAGGCGTCAACGCTTTCCGGCAGGGGGATCGGGTACTTATGTTCCATCACATTCCCTGTCGCGAGTGTTTCTATTGCCGCAACAAAGTGTTTGCCCAATGCGAGACCTACAAGAAGGTGGGCTGCACCGGCGGCCTGGAACCCAGCGGCGGCGGTTTCTCCGAGTATGTACGCGTGATGGACTGGATTGTCGAGGGCGGCGGCGTGGTTCCCATCCCGGATGGATATTCTTTCGAACGGGCGACATTTGTCGAACCTGTCAATACCTGTCTGAAGGCGATAGACTCGCTGGACCTGAAACCATCGGAAACGGTGTTGGTGATCGGCCAGGGGCCCATTGGTGTTCTGCTGGCGCTGCTTGCGCAGCGGAAGCGCGTACGCGTAATAACCTCCGATTTATTCCCGCAAAGACTTACAATAGCTAAGGCCTTCGGTTTGGACGAGCAACTGGACGCTTCGCGCTGCGACACAGTGAGCACTGTGCGCACGCGAACGGACGGGAGGGGCGCCGATGCCGTGATTCTGGCGGCGCCCAGTGACAAGCTGATCCCCATAGCGATACAAGCGGCTCGTCCCGGCGGACGGGTAATGCTGTTTGCGCAGACCACCCGCGGCGAGGCGGTGATCGATCCCGCCGCGGTGTGTGTGGATGAGAAGACGTTATTGGGCTCGTACAGCGCCTCAGTGGACCTGCAGGAAGAGGCAGCGGCGTTTGTATTTAGCCCTGAAGTGGAGTTGGAGCGGTTAATTAGCCATCGGTTTCCGCTGTCGCAAGCGGTTGAGGCGCTGGCCCTGGCCGCACATCCCCAGCCGGAAACCATGAAATTGGTGATCCTGCCGGGTGAGAAATTTAGTGTTGCGTAACTGAAGTACGTTGACATTTGGAACAACAGGCTTAACTGCCGGTTCGGATCGCAAGATCTGCGGTTGAGTTGAGATTCTGATAGCCAACGCGGTTTGCGAACGCAACAAGGGAAAAAAAGTGAATGGACGTATGACCGCAGCCGTTCTCTACGGTAAAGAGGACGTCAAAATTGAACAAGTTCCCATTCCCCGCGTAGGCGATGGGGAAGTATTAATCAAAGTTCAGGTGGCACTCACCTGTGGAACAGACCTTAAGGTATACCAGCGCGGATACCACGCCCGCATGATTGTTCCCCCGGCATTGTTCGGCCACGAACTGGCCGGCAACATCGAGGAAGTCGGCGCTGGAGTCCGTGGATTCCGCAAGGGACAGCGCGTGGTGGCGCTTAACTCGGCCCCCTGCCAGATGTGTTTTTACTGTGCCCGCCACCAGGAAAACCTTTGCGAGGACCTGCTTTTCAATAACGGCGCCTATGCCGAATACATCAAGATCCCCCGCCGCATTGTCGAAACCAACATGCTGGCCATTCCGAACCGGATGACCTACGAGGAAGCTGCCATGGTGGAACCGGTGGCGTGCGTTCTGCGGGGCCTGCACGAAACCAACGTGGAAATTGGTGATACTGTAGCTGTGATCGGCGGTGGCCCCGTTGGCCTGATGTTCGTACAAGTGGCGAAATTGAAGGGATGCAATGTAATTTCGGTGGTCAAGCGCGACGGGCAGGTGGCGGCGGCCAAGCGCTTCGGCGCCGATGAGGTGGTGCAAATCACAGCGGTCAAGGATCCCATTGACGCCGTGAGGGCCCTTACCGACCATGGACGGGGCGCCGATGTGGTTGTCGAGGCCGTAGGCAGGCCGGATGCGTGGGAATCCTCCATTGAGATGGTGCGCCGGGGAGGCACGGTAAATTTGTTCGGCGGGTGTGCCAGCGGGACCAAGGTCCAACTCGACACCAACCGGCTCCACTATTCGGAGATCACGCTTAAGGCGACCTTCCATCACACGCCCGAGAGCGTCCGCAAGGCGTTTGCCCTGATCGGCGAGAAGAAAATCCGCAGCGCCGACTACATCACCGGCGAAGCGCCGCTCTCGCGGTTGCAACAGGTGTTGCGCTACATGATGAATCGGAATGGCGACATCAAGACCGCCATCATTCCGGGACAATGAAGGGAATTGCGATTTGGCGATGGGTGATTTGTGATTGAGAGCCGACAATACGTATCTTCAACCACAAGCCGCTGAATCACCGGTGTTGTCCTATCGCAGATCACAAATCACTGACTCACCAATGTTAGCCAATCGCCAATTGCCCGTCGTTGAATCACCCGAATTCCCCAGAGCCCTGCCCCCTGAATATCGCATTCCCGATCACGCACCTTCCCTGCAGGAAGCGCGCGCCTATTGCGAGCGACTGGTGCGCACCCACTACGAAAATTTTGCCGTCGCAACCTGGTTCCTCCCGGCCCGTCTGCGGCCGCATTTCGCCAGCATTTATGCGTACTGCCGCATCGCTGATGACCTGGGAGATGAAGTCGGAGATCCTGCCCAGTCCCTGGCGCTGCTCGACGAGTGGGAAGCCGAACTCGACGTCACCTACCTTAGCCTGGTGGAGACGCCTTTGCGAGATGTCCGCCAGGATGTGGAACAACTACGGCCGGCGTCCCCAGCACGGAATCCCGCGGCCCCACGCCACCCCGTATTCGTGGCATTGCGCGAAACCATCCTCGCGTGCGACATTCCGAGACAGCCTTTCGCCGACCTCCTGAAGGCTTTCCGGCAGGACCAGCGGGTCACCCGCTATGAGACCTTCGATGATCTTCTCGGCTATTGCCGGTATTCGGCGAATCCCGTCGGACGCCTGGTGCTGTACGCTTGTGGATACACTGATGATCAGCGGCAGGAATTCTCCGATCACACCTGCACGGCGCTGCAATTGGCGAATTTCTGGCAGGACGTCACGTTGGATTATGCCAAGGGGAGGATTTACCTGCCGCTCGAAGAGTTGCGCCGTTTCGGCGTAACCGAAGACGACATCGCCCGGCGCCGTTGCAGTCCGCAATTCGTGGAAATGATGCGATTCCAGGTCGAGCGGGCCAGGGAATGGTTCAATTTTGGCCTGCCGCTGATTTCAAGGGTGGACCGCGAGCTCGCGCTGGATATAGAGCTGTTTTCCCGGGGTGGCCAGGAAATCCTGCGTGCCATCGAGGGCCAGGGATATGATGTGCTCCAGGGCCGGCCTGCGCTTTCCCGGGGACGTAAACTCCGGCTGCTGGCAAGCGCCTGGCTCGGCTCGCGATGGCGAACAGCGCCCCCCGATCGAGGGCTAACAACCGGCGGCTGACGACCAACGACTACTTTGCGCTTCTTCCCCCATCGCCGAAACCGTCAGGCTTCTGAAGCGCGCGCGCCCGTGCACCTGACGGCTGCCTACGCCGTGTGCCGCAGCATCAGCCGGGCCGCGGCCCGGAACTTCTATTACTCTTTCCTGGCGTTGCCCCGTGAGAAGCGCGATGCGATGTGCGCGGTGTATGCCTTCATGCGCCACGCGGATGACATCAGCGATGAGCCCGGCCTGACCGCCGGGGAGAAGCGCACTAAACTGCTGGACTGGGTCGGCCATTTACGCCGCGTGATTGGCGGAGAATCGACGGATGACCCGGTTCTGCTGGCGGTCAGCGACGCCCGAAAGCGCTTCGATATTCCCACCGAATTGCTCGAGAAGCTGGTGGCCGGAACGGCCATGGACGTTAATCAGGAAGCTGTGCAGCAGGAGGCGCTTTGCGCGGTCGCCGGCAGTTCATCGATGTCGAGCCCGCGGGCCTCCGGAGTCGGCGAAGGGGAGCGGGTTGCCGGCAGCGACGTTCCCATGGCGGTGCATTATGAGAGCTTCGCCGACCTCTACGAATACTGCTATTCGGTGGCCGCGGTCGTGGGCCTCGTCTGCATACGCATCTTCGGCTACCGGGATCCCTCGGCCGAACCGCTCGCAGAGCATTGCGGCATTGCCTTCCAGCTTACGAACATCATCCGTGACATCAAGGAAGACGCGGCCTTACGGCGGGTTTATATTCCGGAGGAGGATCTCGAAGCTTTTGGACTCAGCCCCGCCGAACTCCTGAATGATGGGCTACTGTCGTGCGACCTGGTTGCGCGCTTTCGGCCTGTACTGGAGCTGGAAGCCCGACGGGCCCGCGAATTCTACGACGCCGCCGAACAACTGCTTCCGCTTATTGACGAGGACAGCCGCCCCGCGCTCTGGGTCCTGGTCACCATTTATCGGCGCCTCCTCGACAAGATCGCTGCGAAGGGGTTCGACGTCTTCGGTGAGAAGGTCCGCCTGGGCACATTCGAAAAACTCCGAGTGCTGTCCAGAGGATTATGGATGCGGCTCGTCTGATGGTTCGTTGCACATGGCGCGGGCCTCTTCCAGTTGTTCCTCTGTCGGGTTCTTGTTCGGAATCTTGACGAATTTGACCTTGTCTTTAACTGCAAGGCGCTGCAGCTCGTTCTTGTCTTCCTGCTTCTCGGTCCATAGCTTGCGGTCCAGCGAATAATGCTGTGCCTCGACCACTTCCAGTTCGGTGACGGTCCTGGTCGCCACCGCCACGCCATAGAATTTGGCGCTGGTCTTGTGGATTTCCCTGAAGATGACGCAAGCGGAGTTGTTCGATAGCATGCCAAAAGCAACAGGCAGCTCGGATTCCCCCTGGTTCTTGTCGTTGGCATAAGTAGAGGGGAGAAGTGTGGCTGCAAGGATCGAGAGAATTAGCCAGGCCCTCATATTTCCAAATAGTAGCATTGGCTGAGGTCTATTCCAGCGCCGAGTTTTCTTTCTCTGGCGCTGATCCGCGTTGATATTTCTCCGAATCGCCCTTGACCTGTCTAAGGCTGTAGGGTTGAAACTAGAGTTGGGTTGATGCTTTCAGTAACGCAATTGGCGCGCGTGTGCGGACTGAGCCGGACCACGGTCTTGTATTACGAGTCTCTGGGTCTGCTGCCCACTCCGCCGCGCAGCCCCGGCAACTACCGTCAGTACGGCGAAAAGCATTTGAGCTGCCTGCGCGAGATCTGTTCCTACCGTAGCGCCAGACTGAAGTTGGCAGACGTGCGAACCTTGCTCCGGCAACCGAAACGCGCGGAAGCGACTGCCGTCCTCAAGCGTCGACTGGCAGAAATTGGCGTGGAGATTGAGCGCCTGAAGGAGCACCAGCGGGCCATACTGCGATTATTGAAGCATAGGGCTAAATTCGACAGGAGAAAAGACATGAACAAAGTGAAATGGATTTCCATCATGAAAGCTGCGGGGTTCGCGGAAGCAGACATGCAGCGATGGCACAAGGAATTCGAGCGGGCAGCGCCGGAGGACCACCAGGAATTTCTGGAATTTCTTAAGATTCCGAAACTGGAGATTGAACGAATTCGGGCGTGGTCGAGCGGGACTCAATGAAGCCGCAGTTGGGCCTCTCGGGGTTTCTCCGTTCGGTGACGGGAGCAGGAATCAGTCCAGCGCACCAGCCCAGTGGACCGCCGGGTCCAGATCGTGCACGGATGGGCCGGCGAGCCAGTCATCCGGCACCTCGAGTGCCGTGCCTGCTTCAGCAATACGAAGCAAGCTGATGCTCCGCATCTTTTCGGAAAAATCCGCGGCGACTAACGGCCTGCTGAAATAGAAGCCTTGAACCTCCTCACAATTTTGTTCGCGCAGCAGGCGAAGTTGTTCCTGATTCTCGACCCCCTCGGCAATCACCCTGAGACGAAGGCTTTTGGCCATGTTGATGATCGTGCCGGTAATCACGGCAGCATCCGGGTCCTCTGTCATGGATTGCACAAAAGAGCGGTCAATCTTTAACCGATTGACGGGAAACTGTCGCAGGTAGCTGAGGCTGGAAAATCCCGTTCCGAAGTCGTCAATGGACAGCTTCAGCCCCATGCGCACTAATTCGCGCAACATAGAGAGCGTGACCTCTGCATTCGCGAGCAGTAGGCCTTCTGTGAGTTCCAGTTCCAGGGAGGAAGCGGAAAGGCCAGTCTGTTCCAGCACCTTTCTGATGACGTACAGGAAGCGTTCATGGCGGAACTGCACGGCCGACACGTTTACTCCGACCGTTGCCAGGGGAAGGCCCTCGTTCTGCCATTGCCGGGCCTGGGCGCAGGCAGTCTTGAGCACCCACTCGCCAATCGGCAAAATCAGGCCGCTATTTTCCGCAATCGGGATAAATTTGTCGGGCGGGATGAGACCCAGTTCCGGATGCCGCCAGCGGAGGAGTGCCTCCGCTCCGGTAACCTGACCGGTGGCGAGATCCACTTGAGGTTGATACACCAGGAACAATTCATTCCTCTCCAAAGCCGTTCGCAGGCTGTTCTCCAGAGTCATACGCTCTACTGCCTGGATGTTCATTTGCTGCGTGAAGAACTGGAAGTTGTTCCGGCCCCGCTCCTTGGCGCAGTACATGGCAGCATCCGCGTTCTTGAGCAAGGTTTCGGCCTCCTTGCCATTATCCGGATAGACGCTGATGCCGAGGCTGCAAGAAAGACTGAGCAAATGGCCTTGAACCTGGAACTCGGGCGCCATTGCCGTCAGGATGCGGTCCGCGGCGACCGCCGCGTCGGATGCCTCCTTTACGGAAGTAAGCACGGCCACAAACTCGTCGCCGCCCAGCCGCGCTACCGTGTCCTGTTCGCGAGCCCAGTTTTTCAGGCGATCCGCCACCTCCTTCAGGAGAAGGTCGCCAACGGAGTGCCCAAGCGAGTCGTTGATGGTCTTGAATCGATCAAGATCCAGGAACAATAGCGCGACCTTTTCTCCACGCCGGCGGGCACTGGCCAGCGCCTTGCCCACTCGATCCTGGAAAAGAGTCCGATTGGGCAGACCCGTCAGGGCATCGTAGTATGCCAGGAACTGGACCTGCTGGTCGGCCGTTTTGCGCTGGGTAATGTCATCGGCTGCCCCTACGTAGTAGAGTATGCTGCCATCGGCGGCGCGCACCGCCGAAGCCGTCCCCCGGACCCACAGCTTGCCGCCGTCCTTGCGGTAGGCTTGAAACTCGCAATTCTCAAATTCGCCCTGCACGCGCAGCCGGCCCGAGAGCTCGCGGCGGCAGTCATCGTCAACATAAAGCTGTCTGGGCCTGACGCTGGCGATCAACTCCTCCGGAGAGTCGTAGCCGAGCATTCTTGCGAACGCCGGATTGACGCTTAAGAAGCGCCCGTCGACCGAGCTTTGCGAAATTCCTATGCTGTTTTTTTCGAATATGAGGCGGTACCGCTGTTCCGCTTCCTGCAAGGCGGCTTCCGCCCGCTTGCGCTCCGTGATGTTGTCGAAAACAGCCACAAAGTAATCCTTTTGTGTGCTGTAAGCCGAGACCGAACACCATACCCCAAGCGGTTTTAATTCGATTTCGAATTTCTCCGGGCGGCCCGTCTGGGCGACACGGCCATAAATCTCAAACAATTCCGGAGATGATTCCCGAATCTTCGGAATCACTTCGCTGACTTTCCTGCCGACAACGTCTTCCAGACCGGTCAACGTCGCGAATGCGCCGTTTACATCCAGGTAGACAAAATCAACCGGCTGGCCCTGGTCATCGTAGAGCATCCTGCAGTATGCGAAGCCATGCAGCATGTTTTCAAACAGCGAGCGGTAGCGCTTCTCGCTTTGGTGCCGCTGGCGATTAATAAGCAGTTGCCGGGCGGTAGAGCTGACAAACGAGACGACGACTACTACGGCGGCGATCTGGAGGTGCGAGCGCGCTATTCCTGCAGCCATCAGTATGGCAAGCAGCGGATAAAAGAGCGGAAACAACTGGGTGCCGGCAATGCTGCGATTGCCGGGACTTTCTACGCTCCTCCTGGCCTCAGGCCAACGCTCCGGGTCCCAACTGGCGGCCATGCACAGCGGAATCACCAGCAGAACACTCCACAGAATGTCGAACGAAGTTCCTGCCTGCACGTTGGACAGCCCGTAATAGTTCACGGCATCGGCGAGTCCCGAAATGCTGAGCAGAACACCCGCACGTGCAAAGAGCGCACGGCCGGACGGAGACTGCGCAACCCGGGAACGGATCAGAAAGGTGCCCGCAACGAACGCATACCCTATGAAATACGGCGTCCAAACCGACTTCGCCAGATCCGTCATCGATTCGGAACGCGGAAAGTAGACAAAGAAGAGGTAGGCCGTTACATAGAAAAGCGCTGCCTGAACCACGTCCAGTATCGTGGCGAGGCGGTTCTGCTCACTGTCCGGGTCCAGGAAGAGAGCCAGTGCCAGAGGCAGAAACCAGAAACAGAAGAACAGATTGCTGCCCCACTGGGCAGACTTCGCGTCCTGAACAAAGTCGCAATACAATGCCAGCGATTGTCCGGGCAACCAGAGGCAATATGAGAATGCGGTGAGGCGCCAGAACTGGCGGGCGAACCCGGTAGACCGGCGCCACGCCTGGCGGCACGTGGCCACCACGACAAGCCCCAGGGCCAATTGGACAAAATCTGAAACCCTGGTTCTGGACACGCCGGCGCCCAGCCGCAGCATTACGATCGCATGCAGCGCCAGTAGTGCATAGCCCGTGTTCAAGAGCAGGCGTGAGCGGCGCACGGGTACTTCCTTTTGGCAGCAATTCCTTTCCGGACCCTTCCGTGAATGCCATAGTTAATATGGGGGATTTACCGAGGAGGGTCAATTTACCAAAGTCACTCGCGACGGAGCTTAGCTTCGGGTGCGGATACGCCAGACCAGCCTCATGCCCGCTCTCTTCGCCTCGTTTTCGGTTCTGATCTGCTTTCAAGCTGCGCCGATCTGCGGTGCCGCAGCCTCTTCAATCCTGCCATTGGGCAATCAGCACCTCAAAGGAATTGGCCTGGAAGGGAATCCATCGGCGCCATAAGTCTCCACTGCCCTGAATGTCCAGCTTGCCCCACTCGCTTAGATCGCAGCGTAGCGCGGCTTCCGTGACCGATTCCCGGGCGCACTTGCCGCCCATGACGAAGCTGATCGCACGTGAGCTTTTGAGGACCAGGGCAAAGCGCCCTTTCCCGAGCGGGTAACTCCGTTTCCCGGTAACGTCCAATGCAGCCATCACATGCAGGTAAGCATGCCAGTGCGGGTCAATACTGGCAGCCAATTGCCGCTGCACCTCATCGGTGCTGGAAACTGGCCGGTGTGCCTCCGCTGCAGGCCGGTGCAGCAGCGCTCTGCCGAGTTCCTGAAGTGTCGCGCTTGTTTTCTCCGGCCCAAGCAGAGTGCCGATGTCCACTGGAGTGTTAATCTGATTCAGCCGCCACGCCCAGGAAAGGGCTCCCGCCACTATCCAAATGAGCAACAGCCTGGCGAACACTTTCATGGCGTCGGATTCTAGCACAAGCTCCCGTAATTAATTTCGCTCGATTTTTTCTACGTTACCAGCCCGCGAAAAAACGCGCGGACGTTGAATATGGGGCACCGAGCGCTTCGAAGGGGGCCATCGCGGTTGAAGGCGGCCTTTGAAGGCGGCCATTTTTCCTCGAAGGCGGCCATCAGGCGGTCGCCGTAAGCCCAATAGAATCATGAAGGGGTCCAACATTGCCAAGGCGGCCATCCATTCCGCCGGTATTTTCTGAATCAAGCTCCCGGTGGGCTGAGGCGGGCAGATCCGGCAAATGCCAATCCCATTTCGCCTGCCCGTCCTTGTCGGAGATCACGCCCAACTGGTGCTTGGCGCGGCGCAAGGTGCGTTCCGAAATGTCGCGGTCCTTCGCCGCCTGCTTGACCTTAACCGCGGGCACCGGCCCCGCCGCCAGTGTGTGGCGAAGAAATTCGATGGCCTCGCGCAGCGCCACTCGCTTCTCCGGGTCATCTTCCGGCAGCAACAGACCGGCATCGCTAATGGCGCTTTCGCCGCTCCAGGAAAATTGATCGCCGGCAGCGATGACATAGCGGAGCGGCCTCCCCGCCGGGCCCAGATTCGACTTCACCTGCACCAGTGCCCGCTCGTATTCAGCTTGCTTGGAGCACGCCGCCGGGCTGGTCACGATTCCGGCCACCAGTTCGCTGCGTACAGCCGCGGCGAGCGCTTTCGGCGGCCTGGCGCCTCCCACCAGCAGCACTCCGCAGCGCGTGTTCTCCGCCATCCTGGAGATCAACTCGACCAACTCCATAGTGCGCGCCTCGTCCGGTCCGCGGCCTGAGCCCAGGTAGGTTTCAAAGGGATCGATGACGATCAGGCGCAATTTTTCCTTTTCGATCAAGGAGGGCAGCGTATCGGCGACCTCGCATAGCTGAATCTCGCTGTAGTCCGCATCCACGAAGTCGGTGTTGAAACCACGGACGACGTGAAGCCGCTCCGGATCGCCGCCGAGCTTGTCAAAGCGCGGCCGCAGGAACTGCCCGGGATCGTTGCCTACTGTCATGTAAAGGACGCCGCCCGCTGCCGCCGGCTGGCGGCTGGTTACCGACGCCGCAATCGCCAGCGCGAGATAAGTCTTGCCAACTCCGGTTGCGCCGCTCAGAAGTGAGACGGCCGCAGCCGGCACGTACGGCTCCCACAACCAGTCAACGCCTTGCGGTTGCCATCGGTTGAGCTTGCGCACATCGGGCCAACGGGTAACGTCGTGGAACTCGTCGTCCACCCATAGACCCTGCTCAACCAGTTCATCTTCATCGTTTTGTTTGTCCTCATCGCCATCGTCCTTGCATCCTCGCTGGTGGAATTGGGCCGTCGAACCGGCTCCATTTATTACGTACAACACTAGTATGAAACAACGTTACATGTCAATATAAAAATTCAATTTAGTTTCGCCTTTTATTTGCTTTATTTTTGGAGTTGTCCGCGACCAGGAACTCGCGGAAAAAATGGATTGCCAAAGGCCGGCCGATGCCTCCCAGACCGAAAATTGGCCTGGCCTGATGCACATTCAATCCGCGCCTGTCCCGGCGCGCCGTGGGTCAATCCGCGGCGAAGAATTACTGACGTGACGAGGTGGCCGGTATCATATTCGCGCACGGCGACTGCCGGTGGGAACCGGCTGGATTCACGTGCGGACTGCTGCAGAACCGGGTCGCCGTGCGTGCCGGTCAAGCTCCCGGCGTGCGAGGCGCTCGCAGCCAGGTAAGCAGTGCAGACAGCGCCAGGCCGAAGCACATTCCGGAAGCCAGAAGCTGCAATACGTCCACGTTAGGAAAATTCATGAATCGAGGTTTTTGCATGAGGTTCATGAGTCCGACTAACCCGGCGAGCAGGGGCACCACTACCGCGGAAGCGCGAGTTTTGCTGCTGAGCATTCCTGTCTCTCCTTGAATTGCAGGATCATAACATGCGACTCACGGTAAGCACAGCGGAGCTGCAATGACAACTTCGAAGGCAGTATCGAACAAGGAAAGAAACCTCCCCCCGGGTATCAACTGCGGCCCAAAGAACTTATGGCATAGCGCGGCAATCGTGACGGCAAAGGGTAAGATGCGGGCGAGCGTTACTCATCGCCGGCGCCGTCGCTCTGCAGTCATTGCCTGACGGGAGATTTTGCTAAGAATCCTTCCACTGAGCTGCCAGGATGTGCGGGTTACTTAATAGAACTCGCAGGAAGGAAGGGGCTTCCGCACCCTGCGGCACCGCCCGCCATACCAGCCTGAACTCAAATTCACGCTGCTGGGTTTGATCAAGGTAAGAGACCGAGGAGATGGTTATCTTGCATCCCGAGCTTCGAACCGTTGCCCGGATTTCCTCTTCCGTGGGCTGGTCACGTTCCGCCTTTAAATTGAGAATCCCGTGTTGTTCCTGCTTTACCCGGTAGTCAAACCAGCGAAGGCCCTCCAACACCAGCATGCCCAGCAAGAATGCCACTATTCCGAGCGATATTTGCCCGCCTCCGAAACAAAGCCCCATAACGGTGACAAACCACAGCGTCGCCGCAGTCGTGACGCCAAGGACAAAGCCGTCGCGCCTGAGAATGGCCCGGCCGCCGATAAACCCCATCCCCGTTAAAATGCCGAGCGGAAGGCGCATCAGGTCAAGGCCCACGAAGGAATCCGCCGGCCTTCCCGCTGTGGCCAGCAGCAGGTTCTTTGAATCATCGCGACGGCTGCTGCGAGGCAGACGAGCAGGGTGGTACGAAGCCCAGCCGGGCGGCCATGCTCGCCACGATCCAGGCCAATCAGACCACCCGCTACGACCGCGAGGGCTAATCTGAGTGTGATCTCATGCCAGGTCAATGTTAAAGGCATCTTTATCGACTCCTTAGAATTGCAATTAAGTGGATCCCAAGCGCCACCCGCCAGAAGGTGGCGACGCTCCCCCTTCGATTAGTCGTTTTCCACCACCGCGAAGCGTCAATTGGCGCCGCGATGTCTGACCCCTATGGCCATTCCTGCCGCAACTGTTTCAAGCGTATTCCCTTGCGTCCCTCTGCTCAATTAGGGCGCTTGGTCGTTGGTGGACTGAAGCAATCCATTCTTGATAATCGCAGGGTCTGCTTCCACTTGACAATATGTAATCTATACATTACATATTGTCTTGTATGAATTACGTGTCTCACAAGACTTCTGGCCAAAACCAGATTTCGCCCGCCGCGTTCTGGGGCGTTCTTAGTGTCGCCTCCGCAATTGATGTGGGCGCGGGCTGGCTATTACGACAGCCGGGCTTCGGGACGCATGCCCGAATCTTCTTTGCCCTCCTGCCGATACCGGCGAATCTTGTTCTGGTTGCCGTGATCGTGCGCCGGATCCGCCGACTCGATGAGTTCCTGCGGCAGGCGCATCTGGAGGCGGTCGCCATCGCCTTCCTGCTGACGGGCCTGGCGGTCTTTGTCTATGGATACCTGCAAAAGGCGCAAGCCGTGCCTCCGCTTAATGTCGGCATCGTGTGGATTTTCATGGCCGCGTTCTACGGCCTGGGCTATGCGATCGCGATGAGGCACTACCGATGAAAAACCGGTTGCGTGTGCTCCGCGCGGAGAAGGACTGGACGCAGGCACAACTGGCGGAGTGCGTGGGAATCTCGCGGCAGGCGGTGATCGCCGTGGAAAACGGCAAGTATGACCCGGCATTGCCGCTGGCTTTCAAGCTTGCCCGTGCGTTCGGAAAGACGGTGGAAGAAGTATTCCTCTGGGAGGAAGGGAATGACTCCCATTGATGCAAAAAAGGCTTCACCGCAGAGGACGCAAAGGACGCAGAGGAGACGACCCATGCGACAGATGACTTGTCATCCTGAGCAAAGCGAAGGATCTACGTATTTTGTAGGCGCCAGAAGACTGCAGAGGCCCTTCGTACCGCTCACGACAACAAATGCCTGGAATCCCTTATGAAATGCGCTTTAACTGAAATGCGCTTTAACTAAGGAGCAATTTCACATGAAAATCTTCATAGCAGGAATCTTCCGCATGGTGGATGGAAAGATCGGGGAAGAGTGGACGGAATACAGCCAGTTGCTTCTCCTTACCCAGCTAGGCTTGCTTCCCACACGACAGCAGGAGGGCCATTGATGATGGATCGGATTAGGGAATCGTCGCCGAGGTTCAAGGCCAGGATGGCCGGTGTCTTTTACCTGCTAAACGGGGGAACGGGATTCGCCTTCGCCGTGCGCAGCCGCCTGGTTTTTCCGGGAGACGCCGCGGCCACGGCGTCGAGTGTCCTGGCGCACCGACCCCTATTGCGGAGTGCCCTGGCCGCCGATATTGTCGGGGTCGCGGCTTACCTGGTGGTGACGGCCCTCTTCTACGAGTTGTTCAAACCGGTGAACCGGACCCTCTCGCTGGTCGCGGCGTACTTCAGCTTGGTGGGATGCGCGGTACAGGTTTTTGCCTGCGTCTTTGACCTCGCTTCGCTGAGCCTTTTGGGAGGTGCGCAGTATCTGGAGGTGTTCAAGCCGGAACAGTTGCATGCGATCGCGCTCCTCTTTCTC
>JBEKOS010000009.1:0-31486 GCA_049521535.1 Terriglobales bacterium
CAGCACCGGAAGTGGAATCGGGCTAGTGCCGCCAGTCGACACGACGTTGCGGTCGCCCGCCCGGTCAACGCAGATCGACGAGATAATTGGTACTCCGTCGAAGGCAGGATCAAGATCGATGAGTTGGACTCCATGCCGGTGAAGGTCCTCCCGGATAACGCTGGTGACGGCATGGCGACCTGCTTTCGTCACCAGCGTTGCGCTTCCGGCCAAATGAGCAAACGCGATGGAAGCGTTGGCTGCGGGACCTCCTGCCATGACGTTCTGGCTGTTCGCCACTACTTTGGAATTAGGAAATGGAAAGTCAGCTACACCGTACAGGACATCGACAGTCGAAAGCCCCACGAAGACTCCGCTCGTTACAGACGTTTCTGGTTGGTCATTCCGCTGCACGCAGTTATTTTAGGCCACAGTATGGAACTACTCCATCCCGGTACCAGTATCCATGAACAGACGAACACATCGTCGTGGTTACAGATTGATGGTTTTCAGGACTGGTAGGGCACGGGCGAGGAATACCGGATCTGCTGGCGATTGAGTGGCGAAACCGTCTAACCAAAACGGGGTCCCTAGCCGGTCTGAACGCGCACGTCTTCCGCACCTTCAATGAAGGCGGAGTCACTTTGTTGTGCGACGGGAAAACGCGTTCCACGACAGAGAGTAAAGTCGCGGCGTTTAATTATGACCGCGCTCTCCCGCCCGACCTGCTGACTGCGAACTCAGACCTTGGGCGATCCGGCCGGGCGCCCAGCGAGCTTCAGGCCGATCCAGCAGGTCACCGGCCAGGTGAGCAGCCAGGACAACCAGTACCAGTGAGGCCAACCCTTGTTCCAGTTGGGAACAATCGAGACAATGCCCATTACTTCCCCAAGGACAAAGAACCACAGCACGTGCCTGGGGGCGCGGCCTGGAGCAAAACGGGCGCAGAGCCAGGCACACAGGATCGACACGACGACGAAGAACCCCGTGCTCGCCATGAGAGCGGTGTCGGAGGGGACGCGATCCCTGACGAAATCGCCTGGGAACACACGCGAAAGCAAAGGGTCCGTGGCCAGGACAAGAATAATCGAGAGCAGGTAACTACCGACGACGACGGCGATGGATTTGAGCATCGGTTACACCTCCATGCAGGGTACGGGAGTCATTTCAAAACTGCAGGTGCACCACGTTCGGCGCGATTGCTGCGGCTAACGTGGGATAAAAAACTAAGACCCGCTGCATCAGCCACTGATAACAAGAGACCGCTATTCACCTTGTCCGCTGCCTACCGAAAGCGTAGGCACTCCGTTCTTGCGCATCATGTCATTAAGCGCGGGCACCTCGGCTTGAATCTGTTGCCACTTCGCCAACTGCGCGTTCAGGCGTTCGTGCAATTCGCCAAACACAAGCAACTGCTGCGCTGTGGGCGCCTGATCGACACTCTGGATCAGGTCGTTGAAGCTGGCGTACTGCTCATTCAGCATGTTGGGATAGCGCAGGTTGCCTTCCGAGCTCTTCATCTGCACCTGGATCAGGCTCGCCTCGACCGGTGTCATCTTCTGGTCGAGGGCTTTGGCCGCGGCAATCACTTCGCTGCTGGGCGAGCCCGTCGCCGTCCACGTTTCGAGCGTCTTCAAGTTGTTGCGCAACTCGCGAATCTGGTTGACAGCGCGATGCAGCCCGTCGATGTCCTGCCGCACCTTATACGCCAGCTCGATCTGCTGCTGCAAGCCTTCGGAGGTCACCTGGTTCTGAATGCGCGGATCGATCGTCACGTTGAGCGGCGCGCTCTGGGTTTTCCCCGCCACCGTGAGCTTGACCTGGTAGGCGCCGGGAACCACCAGCGGACCGCGCGGCGGCTCACCCGAATAGAACGCTCCGGGAATCTGCGCCGGCGAGTCCGTGCGGAAGTCCCAGGCGAAGCGGTTCATGCCCGCCTCGACCGGCAGCAACTCCTCCGACTTCTCCAAGTCAGGCCACTCCGGCGGCTGCTCCGGTTCGCCTCCCTTGACGTTGGATAGCCGCCGCACCCGCTTGCCCTGCGCGTCGAGAATTTCGATGGTGATCTCCTCTTTTTCCGCCGGTTTGGACTTCAGGTGGTAATAAAAGATGGCGCCCTTCGGCGGGTTATCCCCGACGGGGCGTCGTCGGTCGACATTATCGGGAAAATGCAGGCGGGTCGCCGTAGCCGGTTGAAACAGGTGGAAATCGTCGCCCGCGTTAATCGCATTTGCTTGCCGCAGCGGGCTGATGTCGTCGAGAATCCAGAACGCGCGGCCGTGCGTGGCTGCCACCAGATCGTTGTCCTTTACGGCCAGGTCGTGGACCGGCGAAGTCGGCAGGTTGAGTTGCAGCGACTGCCAGTGCGCGCCATCGTCGGTCGAGAAATAAACCCCGGTCTCCGTACCGGCATAGAGCAGGCCTTTAATCACGGGATCTTCCCTCACCGACCGCACATATGCGCCCGCGGGAATGCCGTTATTGATGCGCGTCCACGTTTTGCCGAAATCGTGAGTCTTATAGATAAAAGGATTGAAATCGTCGAGCTTGTGACGATCGATGGCCGCATAAGCCGTGCCGGCGTCGTGAGGGGAAGCCTCGATGATGCTGACCATGCTCCACTCCGGCAGGTCTTTGGGAGTGACTTTTTCCCAGTTCTTGCCGTCGTCGCGCGTGAGATGAATGAGGCCGTCGTCGGTTCCCGCCCAGAGCAGGCCCTTCTGCAGCGGCGACTCGCAGAGCGCGAAGACGGTGTCGTAATACTCCACGCTGGTGATGTCGAGCGTGATGTCTCCGCCCGAGGGTTTCTGTTTGTTCTTGTCGTTCCGCGTAAGGTCGGGACTGATCGCGCTCCAACTGCGTCCCTGGTCGCTGCTCTTGAGCACTCTTTGGGCAGCAGTGTATATCACGTTGGAGTCAAACGCCGATACAAAAACGGGTTCGGTCCATTGGAAGCGGTATTCAAGCGCGTCCGCGCCGTTTCCTGAAGTGTCGAGTGGATAGGGAGAAACGTCCTGAAGCTGGTTGGTGCGGTGGTCGTAGCGGGTGACGATGGCGCTGTCCGATCCGGCGTAGACGATCTCCGGATCGCGCGGATCGGGCGAGATGTATCCGCTCTCGCCGCCCCCGACAACGTACCAGTCCTGGCGGGCGATCACTCCGTCGTCGCTCTGGCTGGCGATGGCCACCGTGGTGAGGTCCTGTTGCGCACCGTAGATGCGATAGGGCCAGTGATTGTCCACGGCGACGTGGTAAAACTGCCCGGTCGGCTGGTTGTTCTCTTCGCTCCACGTTCTGCCGCCATCCACGGAAATCGTGACCCCGCCATCGTTGCTGTTGATCAGGCGTTGCGGGTTCGTGGGATCGATCCATAAGCCGTGATGGTCGCCATGCGGCGCCGGCAGCAGATCGAACGTTTTTCCGCCATCGTTGGAGCGGAACGCGCCGGTGTTGAGCACATATACGGTGTCCACCTGCTTGGGGTCGGCGAACACGTGGGTGAAATACCACGCGCGCTGCCGGTAGCGTTGGTCAATCCGCGCCTGAGACGGCAATCCCGATGCGTCCCAGCGGGCCTTCCGGCAGGCCGTTGCCCTGCAGTTGTTTCCATGTAAGCCCGCCGTCGACGGATTTGTAGAGGCCGCTGCCCGGTCCGCCGCTGTTGAAATACCATGGCTGGCGGCGCACCTGCCACAGCGAGGCGTAGACCACGCTGGAGTTGCGGGGATCGAAGACGACGTCAATTGCGCCGGTGTTTTCGTCTTTGTATAGCACCTTCTGCCAGATCCTGCCGCCGTCGGCGGTGCGGAAGACGCCGCGCTCTGCATTCGGGCCATACGCGTGCCCGAGGGCGGCGACAAGCACGACATCGGGATTGCGCGGATCGATGATGACGGCGCCAATGTGGCGCGTGTCCTTGAGCCCGACGTTCTTCCAGGTGAGGCCGGCGTCGGTCGATTTGTAGACGCCGTCACCGTACGAAATATTGCCGCGCAGACAGGCTTCTCCGCTGCCCGCGTAAAGAACATTGGGGTCTGAATCCGCCACCGCAATGGCGCCGATGGACGAAATGCTCTGATGATCGAAGGTGGAAGTCCAGGTGAGGCCGCCATTGGTGCTCTTGAAGATTCCTCCAGCCACCGAACCGAAATAGTACGTATTGGGATCGCCGGGAATGCCCGCGACAGCCAGCACGCGGCCTCCACGGAACGGACCGACTTGACGCCATTTCATGCCGCCGGCGGCAACAGGATTGATTTGCGCAACAGCATTCACGGCAAACAGCGAACACAGCAGCGTTGCAACTGCAATTTGGCGTCTCATCAATTTGCCCTTTCGTACACCAGAAGTTGTCTTATCTTACGGCAAATCATAGGTGCGTACATCTCCTCGTTGACTGGCTGCTATCGCAATCGTAAGATTTGAGCAACCCGTAAGACGGGCATTTCCGCATGTTTGACCAGATCATTTCGCATTACCGCCTCGTCGAAAAAATCGGCGGTGGCGGCATGGGCGTCGTCTTCAAGGCCGAAGACACCTCGCTCGGGCGCTTTGTTGCGCTTAAGTTCCTTCCCGACGATGTGGCCCAGGATCCGCAGGCCCTGGAACGATTCCGCCGCGAAGCCCGGGCGGCTTCTGCGCTGAACCATCCCAACATCTGCACCATTTACGAGATCGGCGAGCACGAAGGCAAGCGCTTCATTGCCATGGAATTCCTCGACGGGGTGACGCTGAAGCATCTCATCTCGGGAAAAGCGTTGGAAAACGAGACTATCCTTTCGCTGGCGATTGAGATAGCCGACGGGTTGGATGCGGCGCATTCCCAGGGCATCGTCCACCGTGACATCAAGCCCGCCAACTTATTTGTCACGAAGCGCGGGCACGCCAAGATTCTGGATTTCGGCCTGGCGAAGGTAGGGCCAGCGACCGCGGATGCAAGCCAGGTTGCGGCGGCAAATACCATGACGGCAGCCGACGAGCAGCATTTGACCAGCCCCGGCTCCACGCTCGGCACCATCGCCTACATGTCGCCGGAGCAGGCGCGGGCAAAAGAGCTGGATGCGCGGAGTGATCTGTTCTCCTTCGGCGCGGTCCTGTACGAGATGGCGACGGGACAGTTGCCCTTCCGGGGCGAGAGTTCAGCGGTCATCTTCAACGCGATTCTGGAACGCGATCCGGTGCCCGCCGTCCGCCTGAATCCTGACCTGCCGCCCAAGCTGGAAGACATCATTAATAAGGCGCTGGAGAAGGACCGCGAACTGCGCTACCAGCACGCGGCGGACATGCGCGCTGACCTGAAGCGGCTGAGGCGTGGAGCGGATTCAGGAAGAGTAGTCGCCGAGGGCGCCTCTCCCGGTTCTTCAGCATCGGTTCAGCCGGCGTCCTCGAGTGCCGTCGCCGCCGCCGCCGCGATTCCGGCCTCGGCATCGGCCTCGTCCAATTCTGTGCTGATAGCCGAAGCGGGGCGGCACAAAGGCATCTTGATTGCCGCGGCCGTGGTGGTTTTGGCGCTGGTTATCGCCGCGGGGTTCGGCGTCTACAAATCCGTTGGGGGAAGCAGCGCACCGCCGATTGATACCCGTAACATAGGCATTCGACCGCTTACCGAACACGGGCAGGCCGTCGGGTTTGCCAGCATTTCGGCGGACGGCAGGTTCGTTGCCTACGGCAGGCGCGAAGGCGAACGCAGCCTGCGCGTCAAACAAATCGCGACTGGCAGCGAAGTGACGGTGGTCCCGCCGCAGACCGGGTTCTTTGGCTCCGGAGCCACGTTCGCTCCGGATGGCAACTATTTGTACTACACCCACGGGGACCCTACCAACCAAAACAACACGAGTCTCTATAGTGTGCCGACTCTGGGCGGGGCATCGCGGCAACTGGCGAGTGACGTTGCCAGTGCGGTGGCCTTCTCACCCGATGGCAAGCGCATGGTGTACCGGCGCACAATTCAGGACAAAGCGGAAGATCAGTTGTTGATTGCCGCTGCAGGTGGCGGAGACGAAAGCGTTATATTCCGGCATGAGTCGGGTATCAAGGGCCTTATCACGGATCCAACGTGGTCTGCTGCGGGCGACCTCATCGCTGTCGGCTCCCTGGAGTTGGGGAGGAACACACTTTCATCCATATTGGTGCTCACGCCGCAGGGAAAGCTGGTAAAAAGTCTTCCGTCGCCGCTGCTGATCAGGGGAGTTGCATGGTTGCCCGATTCTTCGGGGCTGTTCTTCATAGGCGGGGAAAAGTCTACAGGATTGCGGCAGCAAGTCTGGTTTCAGCCGTATCCCGCAGGTGCGCCATTCAAGATCACCAACGACTTGAACGACTACGCTTCGCTGAGTGTTACAGCGGATGGCCGGTCGTTCGTAACGACCCAGTCGCGGCGTGCGGCCACCATTTATGTTGGCGATTCTCCTGCCGTACTGAATGACAAAGTCAATTGGAGGCTCAGCCCAATCTCCACCGAACAGGCGACCGGCTATAGCCTCTCATGGACGGTGGCCGGAAAACTTTTGCAACAAGATGCAGAGGCGCATAGCTATGTTACCGCCAATGATGGCAGCGGGCGCGCGCCCATAGCGGAGAATAGTGAGATCGCGTTCGCCCCAACCGCCTGCGGCCCAGATGATGTCGTAGTCGTGTGCAGGGTTCTCGAGAACAATACGCCCAACCTCTGGCGTCTTAATATGGCAACTGCCGAATTGAAGCAGCTCACCTCCGGAAAAGACGAGGAAAAGTCTTCCTGCACGCCGGACGGCAAGTGGGTCGTTTACCGGGGCGCACTGGCGACGGATAACGTGGCCCACATTTTCAAGGTCTCAATTGACGGCGGCACGCCCGTGGAGTTGGCCCATGGACAAGTCTTTAACCCGGCGGTTTCTCCCGATGGGGCCCTGGTAGCTTATGGCCGGACCGACGGACAGGGGGCCGGCGCAAAGACGAAATTGGTTATCCAGAAACTGGAGGGCGGCGCCCCCGTTCAGGAGATCGAGATCCCGTCAACGTACAGTTGGGGACAGCTCGGCTGGACGCCTGATGGGCGAGCGCTCATGTACGTGCACAATACGACGGGAAACACCCAGAACCTTTATATGCAGCCGCTGGCGGGCGGCCCCGCGGTACAGTTGACGCACTTCGATTCCGAGCCCGCTTTGATTTCTGCCTATGCGTGGTCGCGCGACGGAAGGAAATTCGCGATCACCCGCTCGCGCTACAACGATACCGACGTCGTCCTGTTCAGCGGTTTCCGATAAGGCAAGAGGAACGCCCGGAGAGGAGATAGCTTATGCTGCAGATTCAAACCAGACAGTTGGAACCGGACATTGAGGTCCTGGAAATCTCGGGAAAGATCACCATCGGCTGGGACTGCAAGCAGTTGGAATTCGCAGTCCCCAACCTCGTCCGTGAGCAGCGGAAAAAGGTCATTTTTGATCTGGCCGGCGTCACCTTTGTGGACAGCACCGGCATTGGGATCATCGTGATGTCCGCCGGCCACGTGAAGGAGGCCGGCGGAGAGTTGCGCCTGGCCGCCGCCGATGGCCATGTGGAAAAGGTCTTGAAGCTCACGAACCTGCATAATATCGTTGCTCTGCATCCCACTACCACCGCAGCAGCAGAGAGCTTTTGACCCGGTTGAGATATCGCGGCGCGCGGGACTGGTGCGCGGGCCAGTGCCAAGCCGTGTAATTCAAACTTCGCAATCTCCGGTGGTGATGGGTCAGTTTGAATTGTCATCCTTGAGCAAGCGCACTTTGCGCAGCGAAGGATCTGGGCGAGCCGCGCGGAGCGTTGCGTACTTTGCGACGCCTTAACGCGCGCCCGGCTCGCTTCCTTTTCAAATTGACCCATCACTACCCAATCTCCGGTTGGTTTCCGCCCCATTGCTCATTTACCATGCTTTTGGGGCTCTGGGAAGGAACATCTGCGAAGGCATTCCCCTGCATTTCGATTTATTCCGTCCTAACATTTTCCCAGCCACCGGGCTGGGGTCACCTGAACAGGCAGTGTCGTTGTCGTGCTCGTCTTCATAATGAGGTTGATATGGCTGATGTTCCGTATGCAAAACTGCCGCCCATGAGCACAGCTTCGTTTGGCTGGTCGAATGGATCGTTCCACGAAACGCTGCTGGATAGCTTGTACGACGGGGTCTACTTCGTGGACACTGATCGGAGAATCCAGTACTGGAACCGCGGCGCCGAGCTTCTGACCGGATACTCCGCCGACGAAATCATGGGCAAATACTGCTTCGATAATTTCCTGTCGCATGTGGATGAAAAGGGTTGTGCCCTTTGCCTGGAGGGATGCCCGCTGGCCGGCACGATTGCCGATGGCAAGCGCCGGGAAGCCGATGTCTATCTGCGGCACAAGCTCGGGCACCGCGTCCCCGTGGGCGTTCGTGCTGCCCCCATCGCCGACAGTACCGGACGCATCGTCGGAGCCGTCGAGGTGTTCAGCGATGCGACGGCGAGAAGGAACATCGAGAAACGGGCCGGGGAATTGGCGAAACTGGCATATCGCGACGATTTGACGGGAGTGCCGAATCGACGTTATATCGAACTTAAGGTCAGACAGGCGGTGCAGGAATTTCAGGAATTTGGTCGAAGCGCCGGCCTGCTGATGATGGATATTGACCGCTTCAAACAGGTGAACGACGAAAACGGGCACGAGACTGGCGATGACGCGCTCCGGGGTATGTGCCAGACGCTCACGCATAACCTTCGTCCGGGAGACCTTTTGGGCCGCTGGGGCGGCGAAGAATTTCTGGCTATTGTTACCGATATCAACGCTGCGTCGCTGGCCGCGTCTGCCGAACGATGCCGCATGCTGATTGCCCGCACGGCGATTCCAGTGCGAAATGGGCAATTGCGGATTACCGTTTCTGTGGGCGCCACTCTCTTTATGGATGGGGATACACATCAGGCAGCGGTTGGTAGAGCTGATGAGTTGATGTATAAGAGCAAGGTGGCTGGCGGAAATCGGGTGACACTCGGCTGACTTCGCCAGCCTGCAGAAAGATCACCGCCCTCCGCCCGCTGGCAGTTTGATCGAAGCCGCGATGAGGTCGCCAACTGCGCTGGCGAGTTCGTGCAGTTCCTTGGTATCGGCGGAGGCGACGTTGGCGTCGCTAGTCAGCGCCTGGCAAAGCTTGGTGGCGAGGCGCACTCGTTCCGAAGTCAGGAACTCGAGTTGTGCAGAAGCGCTAGTCTTCCCCCCGTGCGATTGCAAATATCGCTCCATCGCCCACGCGGTGTTGCGGACTTCTCCGAGCAGATCGCGGAAGCGGCGCAGTGAGTCCGGTTCAACCTCGGTGCACTGTAAGAGCTGCGCCAGGTCCTGCAGGTCCTTGCTGACCGACTGCACCAGGCTGGCGGTGTAAGGGCTGTCGGCCTTGGCTGAAAAAGACGGCTCGTCGACAGATGCTATTCGGGCGGCTTCGCCGAGTCTCTCGAGTACCGCCAACAGTCCGGCGCGAGCCGGTCCGCTGAATTCGACTCCCATGCCCATGCCTGGATGGCAGGTACGTATGACACCTGACGCTCCAAAAACCTGCTCGTCGACTCTCGCCTGCACCACGACGCTGGTGCCGATCGGCAGGGGTGCAAATGTTTGTATGTAACAGCCGCCCAGGCTCAGGTCGGTGATCATGGTTTCGAAGGATTCCGTCGAGCCTTGCTTGCGGATGCTTGCCGTGCCGCTGGTAACGTATCTAGGATGCTTGCGGCGATCACCGGCCGCGACCTGTACCTTTACTGCCGGCGAAGGCGAAGGACGACTGATCCCCCAGAAATCGTCCGCGACCTGCACCGCTTCGAGCTCAGCTAATCCGGCGTCCGCAGTTCCGGCTTGTCCCGCCGAGACCACGCGAAAGCGCGCTTTGTGTTCGCCAAGCTGGACTCCGATCGTATCTCCAGTCACCAGTGCGGCCTTCAGCCCCGCAACCCTCGCACCGGAACTGCGGATTTCCACGATCGCCACGTGCTCGGAGAACGGTCTTCCGTGCTTGTCCATGCCGAAGACGCGGACGGTGAGCTTTGCCTGCACCGCGCCAAGCGTTTCGGTAGCATTCCAATTACCCAACGGTTCTTTCCTCCCTCCGTTTGAGGGGATACTTGGGATATAGCACTGTCAGGGCAGATTTGCCAGCAGCAGAGTCACTTAGGTTAATGCCGGTGGTCGAATTGCAGCGAGTTCAGGAACGTTTCCGGGTAGTGCGCGCCTTGGATTCAGCGGCTACGATCTCGGCAACCGTCTCAGCAAGTTCATGCAACTGCCGGGCATCGACCGGCACTTCCGTAACTTCCTCGGAAAGCGCTTTACATAGCTGGGTTGCCAGGCGAATTCGTTCGGCCGTCAGAAAACTGAGTTGGGCCACCGCGCTGGCATTGCCGGCCTGCGAATCCATATAGCGCTCCAGCGCCCAGGCAGTGTTGCGTACGTGACCCAATACGTCCCGAAACTGGCGCAGAATGTTCGGCTCCACATCCGTGCATTGGATCAACTGGGCGACGTCGTGGAGTTCATTGGTAACCGAGCGCATGCGGCTGGCTGTATAGCGGGCATCCGCTTTCGGTACCGTTTCATTGGCTTGCGGTTTTTTCCCTCCCTGTTCCAGTTGTTGAACAAAATCCTGCAGGCCGCGATTGGATTCACCGGTAAACTCGACGCCCATGCCCATATTGGGATGGCAGGTTCGGACCACTCCTGCCACGCCGAATGATTTGTCGTCTATCTTGACCTGGATTGTGACCGCCGTGCCGATCGCAAGCGGAACCAAAGTCTGCAGATAGCAGCCGCCGAAACTGAGGTCGGCCAAGGCCGTTTGATAAGAAGCTGCAGAGCCGGCGGTGCGGACCATGGCAACGCCGGCAATCGCATGCCGGGTGTGTTGTCTGCGGTCCCGGCCCTCATCTTTCTCCTTAACAATTCCGGTCGGCGCTTTTTCCCAGAAATTCTGTGGAACCTCCACGGCCTCAAGTTCAAACTGACCGGCTTGACCAGTTCCGGAGTGGCCGATCAGCGCCACGCGGAATCGTCCCTTGCGATCGCTGTGCTGCAAGCCAATCACATCCCCTTGCGTTAGTGCGACATTCAGCCCGCTGATGCGAACACTTGAACCGCCGATTTCAATGGTGTGAGCGCTTTGCGAGAACGGCCGGCCCGCCCTGTCCATGCCAAAGACCCGGACCGCCAGCGTGACCTTCTCGCGCCCGGCTGCAAGTGGATCTGTGCTATTCCAACTGCCCATGGTGTTGCCCCCGCTCTGCGCGGGGCCCGCAATTGTACGGACCAAGCATCACTTGATGCGAAATACCCAAGGGTGAGGGCAGACTTGCCTTCTGTGGCTGGGCCGCCGGCGGCGGGCGTTCCTTCAACATCTGACCGGCATGCAGCTACCTCACCTGCACGGAACGGCGCCACTTGGCGAGCAGCCACAAAATGACGCCTCCGGCACAAACCTCCAATGGCCCCACCGGGGGCGGCATCAACAGCTTAACCTTGCTGAAGTTTGCGGTCATTACCTGGGCCGACCAAATCAGACCAGCAGCGGCTATCAGACTACTCAGAACTTCTACCTTTCGTGCCATAACGCTCGCAGTTTACCATTCTTTACACGTATATCCTCGCGAAGATAGCGCGTGGGAGTAATCGAAAGTAATCCGCCGACTGTTATTTTCGCTGACCAGGGGTTTGCAAATCACGGGCCACGCACTCTATCGCTGCGGTCACCATCTGTAACTGCTCGCCGGCCAGGGTCACGTTCCCCTCTTCAACGGATTCAGTGACTCCGGGAAGAATCGCCGCCGCGTAGCCGGTGTATTCCCCGGGAGCATAGATGGAGTGCTTATACCACGGGCGGTGCGGGAGTCCCTCAGGCAGAAGGAATGCGCGCTCGGCCTGCAGCAATGCTTGATTCAGGCTCGCGGCCTCATGTTTGGAATTAGTCTGCATCCGCTTCATCGCCGCGCCGGCCGAAATCAGGCGGTCAGCAGCGGCGAGCGCCGCCCCAAACCGCAGGGTGCCGGTCGCGAAGCGTTGATCGGCCCTCTTTTTTGCTGTTTCAAGGTAGGCGTGAATCTCCCGTCCATACGCTTCGTAGTCATACGGGAGAACATCTGCATCCGCCATGCGGAGGATCTCCAGCCCCATTACGCGCGCTTGTTGTTGTTCGTAGACAAAATCCGGATCAGCAAATTTCTTGAACCAGTTGAAACTGTCGAAGGCCGAATGATACACACCGTAGGGACCGGAAGACCCAATGTCTGTCGATGGAACCCCCAAATGTTCCAGGAAGGCCACGTAGTCGGAGCCGCTTCCCAGGTCACCGACGGGCACAACGGCTTTGGCGGCCATAGCCGGCCTGCGGCGCGTTGTTTCCTGCGAACTGTGAGACGGTTCTTTGGCGTTCTTCTCGCTGGTGGCCCGCCAGTCATCGTAAACGGTGCCGCCCTTCGCGCCTGGAACGCTCTCAGTGACATCGCGTACGAATTGCTTCAAACTCGGCACTGCGGATGCGCCGAAGTTTGGGCCTGAAACAGCGACGTCGGTGTTGAAATAGGCTACCGCATTCGCGAGGGATGGGGCGTTTTGCTCCGCCCATTCGGTGGATCCGACCAACCCCTGTTCTTCGCCATCCCAACTTGCGAATAGTATGGTGCGCTGCGGCCGCCAGCCGGATTTCAGCAGTTCGCCGATTCCGTGCACAGATTCCAGCATGGCGGCGGTGCCGCTGCCGGGATCCACGGCGCCGTAAACCCAGGCATCGCGGTGATTGCCAGCAATCACCCACTCGTCTGGCGCCTCGCTGCCGCGCACCTTGCCGATCACATTCCAGATCTCGCGGTAGGCGTAATCCTGCTTCAGGTGCATGCGGACCCGTACAGGCCCCGGACCCAGGTGATAGGTAAAGGGTAACGCCCCCTGCCAGTCACGCAGTGCCGTCGCTCCGGCCAGGTGTTCCAGAATGGGCTGGGCGTCGCGATAGGAGAGAGGCGTTGTCGGCACCCTTGGCATCGCGGCCGACTGTTCCGGGGGGGTGCGCAGTGCGTCGGAAAGGTCAGCAGTGGAGGCTATTCCCGGCGTGGTGGGGTCGCCCGGAAACTCAAACATATAGCCGATCGAACCGCGTTGCACGGCCGTGTCGGGACGCCACGGCCCCTTCGGATACATGTCGCCTTTGGACCAGCCGTCATCGATTGGGTCCGAATAGAGAAGCACGCCTGCGGCGCCGTATTTTTGCGCGAGGAAAACTTTCACGCCGCGATAGTTCTGTCCATATCGCGCCAGCAGGATTTTTCCGCGTACATCGATCCCATGGTCCTTCAGCGCCTGAAAGTCTTCGGGTCGCCCGTAGTTGACATAGACTACCTCTCCTTCCATGTCGCCGCCGGGCGAGTCCCCGCTGAAGGGCAGGACAATTCGGGGATCGCCCCGGTCCGGGTCTTTACCCCCGCCTTCGAGGTGTTCACGAGTGGGGCCGTGCATGGTGATGCCTGCGGGCGCCACCACGTCCACGCTGATTTCGGCGGGATAATTCATCCACACGCGATAGGTGACAATCTCGGTTTCCAGGCCGGCGGCGCGGAATCGTCCGGCGACGTACTCGGCGGTCTGCCGGTCCTCGGGCGTGCCGGCAACGTGCGGCGCGGCGGAAAGCGCCTTCAGATGCTGCTCGGCCAACTTCGCATCCGGTACGGCGAGAAACTGCTTCTCACGATCACGTTCCGGACCGGGATTGCGGAATCCGAAGATTGGTCGTGTATCGTTCTGCGCCGCCGCAAGGGTAAGAGTGAGCAGTGAAACGATTGCAGCCAATGCGGTGGATTTCATCTTGGTGAGGTGTCTCGGTGTTTCGCTCAGACCCAGGCTCGCCAGTGATCAACGGTAAGCAACGCCCCTAGTTTTTCTTCTTCCTCGGCTTGTGATGAACCGGCGCCGGCTTTTGTTCGCCGGCGTTGCGTTCTTCGCCAGGCGCAAGTACGCGCCGTACCATGGTCTGATTCAGCTTATAAAGCCGCTCCACCGTGTTGCCGTTCGCGTCTTTCACCCGTATGGTAAATGTCGGCAAGTCGCCTTCGCGGTCGAAGACCTGGTGGCCAGTGGTCACCGGAAACATCCCATACAGGCGTCGTTCGCGGTAGGCGGTTTCATAGCGGTGGCGGCGGGTATTCCAGGTGAACACGCGCACCTGGTCGAAGTCCCACGGCGTGCCGTGTTTCGGTTCGTTGGTCACAGTCACGTACTGCGGCATCTTGCGCGGTTGTCCATTCTCGGGATTCACGTCCGCCACTTCATTGAGTGTCAGCGCAGCCATAATCCGCTGGCCCTCAGAATATTGCGCGATGTCGAGAGGTATATCTACGTCAATCATGTGGGCCAGCACCCAGCCGGTGTGGCCGGTGGCATCGCGCACCAGCCACCAGTCTTCGAGTGGAGGACCGGACGGCTGATCTTGTTCTGCTACCTTCTTGGGCGGCGAGGTTTTGGGCGGGGACGACGGCGCTCCTGATTGCGGCTTTGCGGCGGTACCGCGCTTCAAAATCTCAACCTTGGCATTTTCCTCGATGCGAAAAAGAGACTCGCTTTCTCGACCTGGAGACACGTGCATTTTCATTTCTGCACGCGCGGTTCCATGGGCCTCGACGGGGGTGCCGGTATTCTCGCGGGCAAGCTGATCCAGTGCGTTGAACAGCTCAGGCCCGGCGAGATAGCGGGCTTCGATCCAGCCTTCTTCCCCGCGCGGCGAGCGCACGCGTACAAAGTGCTTATCCTTTTCGAGAATTTCGACGCGCTCGCCATTCTTGACGACGCCGGCTTTGTTGTAGAGCGCCGAGAGGCGATCGCGCAGATTGACCTGCGGCGCCGACACATAGGCAGGCTCGCCATGCACCGTCTTGGGGCCGCGCTTGCAGGAGAACGTAAGCAGCAGAACCGCGATGGCACACGTCAGCAGGATGCGGTTGATGAAAAGGCGGGATCTCACGGGAACTCGATTCCAATATAGCAGGGTGGATTTGGATTGACCGGCGCCGGCAAAGCGATTGATACAATCAATGCTACCCATGGAGTTGGAGCCCAAGCAGCAGGAACCCGTTGTAGTGCCATCCTCGGACACTCCTTTGGAGCCGTTTCCTCCAGCCTCAACGGTTATGTCCGATGGAGAGGCTCAACAACAGCGGGCGTTCAGCCTGGGGGTTGTGCTCCTGCTCGCCGTGGTTTTTCTGGTGGCCGACTTCATCGCTTCCGTGGTGTATGTGTCGTACCGCCTCCACGTGTACCACGAGAGCATGGATAAGCTGACCACCGACCCGGCGATTCTTCTTTCCGGCGAAGCCATTGCTTATCTGTTTACCTTTCTGACGATGTTCATGCTTGTCAAACACGGACTGCCAGAGCCATTTTGGAGAGGAGTGCAATGGATGTGGCCTTCGCGCCCGGCTGTGGTAGCGGGTTTTTTGGCGTTGGGGGTTCCGTTGGCGCTGGGCATCACGTCGCTGGAATCAATCCTGCCCATGCCCAGTCATGCTCCCTTCCAGAAGATGTTTACCGGCGCGGCTGCTGCATACGGGATCGGGATCTTTGCGGTGACTGTCGCGCCCCTGATGGAAGAGTTGTTTTTTCGGGGATTTATGTATCCCGCCCTGCGGCGCTACGGGACCTTGATTGGCGTGACCGGAACCTCGCTGGCATTCGCCCTGCTTCATGGTGCGCAATACGGCTGGGGATGGAGTGTGGCGCTGATGTTCGCCGTCGGGCTGGTGCTGACGGTAGCGCGCGCCTGGACGGGCTCGGTGGCGCCGGGATTCCTGATTCACGTCGGCTATAATCTGACCCTATTTTTCCTGCTATTCCTGGCAACCGATCATTTCCAGCACCTGGAACGGCTGACGCAGTAACCGCCGGTTCCGGCAGCCTGGTTTGTGCATCTTATTCTCGTTAGCTATACCCAGGGAGGTGCAGCCATGGCGGTCAAGCCAATCCCCGACGGATACCACACCGTTACTCCTTATCTCACTGTCACCGATGTGGCGAAATTGATCGAGTTCCTACAGAAGGTTTTCGGCGCCGAAGTGAAAGAAAAGTTCATGCGTCCCGATGGCGGCATCATGCACGCCGAGGTCAAGGTCGGCGATTCCATCATCATGATGGGCCAGGCCAATGAAAACTGGAAGGCACGTCCGGGAACTATATACATGTACGTCCCGGACACCGACGCCGCCTACCGGCGCGCGCTGGATGCAGGCGCAACCTCCGTCATGGAGCCGGCGAACCAGTTCTATGGCGATCGCAACGCGGGTGTCTCGGACTCCACCGGAAATTACTGGTGGATTGCCACGCACGTCGAGGACGTGTCGAAGGAAGAGATGGACCGTCGACACGAGCAGCATGCCAAGCAACCCGCGTAGCTGCGAGTCGTCTCGCCTACTTGAACCAGCTTCGCAGCGGCCTGCCATCGTCGTTGCGGACGACCAGTTCGTCAGTGCCCCTGGTGATGGTGCGGGCCAGCACAAGCGGGGCGCCATTCGCGTCGACTTTGGAGCCAATCACCTCTAGGTGATCTCCCTTCGCGAAGGAAAACTCCATCTCTTTCAGGAAGTTCGGCGGAGCGACCTGCACCTCGACCGTTCCATTGTCGGTCTTGAGCGTCAGATAAACGCATGCGTGCCCCTGGCAACTGCCAGGAACTTCTCTCACGTCTTCCACCACACCCTTCATGGTGGTTTCGGTGGTCGAGTCATACTTGGTTGCCGGAGTTGTCTGGGCAAAGACGGACGTAGCCAAAATCAACAGGCAGACAAGAACCAGTGCTTTGCAATTCATAGCCCCTCCTTAGGTGCGCTGCCGGCGCGCCCAACAAGAGGAGGCGCTAACCTACACGTCTCCTGACTACAATTAACTATCCTTTTCTATCGCGGGGCAGTGACCGCAATCACCAGTCAGCGTGACCACAGGCAGGGGAAGTCTATGCCTTCCACTTATTCAGAAACTTGATTACCTCGTCGGGATCGAGGGTGCGCGCCGACTCGAATTCGCCATTCTTTTGCGAATACAGCAGTTTGCCGTCCGGACCGAGAACGGCCAGCGCAGGCACACCTCTTTCAAGCGGAACCTGGTATTCCGCAGCCACATCGCTGTTCTTCTTGCCGTCGTCGCCGATGTCCACGTGCACCACGCGGAAATTTCTTGCCAATATGGGTGCGACATCCGGCTGGTGAAATGCCTGGTCCAGCACATGGCAGTCGTAGCACCAGTTAGCGCCGAACACGAGGATTATGCGCCGGCGGTCTTTCCTGGACTTGGCTATGGCTTCCTTGATTTCGACCTGGGCATCCGCGTTCTTGTCATAGAGATTGGGATTCAGCTTGAGCGCCGGGCGCATTTTGACCACGTCGGAGTGCGTCGCCATCACAATGCGCCATCCGCCACTCTGTTGCTGCCAGGCTTGCTGCTCCGTCACGTAGCGCGTTCGCGGCCCTTCCGGCGTTGTCATCTTCATGGAAATCGCCAGATTGACGACATGCAGTCCTTGCTGGTCCTGTTGTTTGACGAGGTTCACTTCCACATTCTTGGCACCGGAAGAAACCAGACCCTGCCAGAAATCAATCTCCGGACCGATGCCGGGCTCGGGTTTGTGATCCTTGCCGATGTAACTTGCCGGCGGATCGGTGGAATACAAACTAGCCAGCGAGGCTATGCCTGCCGGCGAAAGGGCCGCATTCCACTTTTCAATCCCGTCGAACCCTGCCGGTGAAGTTTGCGCGACGATAGCAACGGCAACAAGGAGAAGGCTCCCAACGGAGCCCAAACGTCTGGCCATGATTCACCCCGCGGGCATTATAAATGGCTGTTTTCAGGCGAACTTGACTCGGCCGTTTAACTGTGTATACTCAGTCTATCGATATGCACAGTGGGATCGTGATTTCGCAGGCCGATAGCCGCCCAATGTATCTCCAGATCATGGAGCAGATCAAGCAGCGGATTGCGGTCGGCGATTGGTGTCCTGGGCAGGAGATCCCCTCCATACGGCAACTTGCCGTAGAGCTTCGTGTCAGTGTCATTACGGTCAAGCGCGCCTACCTGGAACTGGATCGGGAAGGTGTAATTGTGACCCAGCACGGCAAGGGATCGACGGTTGCCTCGGATCCCAATCTGAGCCCTCGCCTCTACGATCAGGAACTGGCAGAGCATATCGATCAGGCTGCTCGGCTCGGAGAACTGCTTGGGCTGACGCCTGAGGAACTGGCCTCGAGGATTCTCGAGGCCGCAGACCGTCTCTTGAAGGAGCATGTATGACCGAAACCACCGATCTGGCGGTGCAGCTTGAGGGAGTGGGTAAGAAGTACCCCCATTTCACCCTCGAAGACATCAACTTGGAACTGGAGCCAGGGAGCATCATGGGGTTCATCGGCGCGAACGGCGCCGGAAAGTCCACGACCATCAGAATCCTTATGGGTCTGGTCCGTCAGGACTGCGGTTCGGTCCGTGTCCTCGGCCATCCGATGCCGGCCGAACAGGCTGCCGCCAAGATAGACATCGGCTTCGTCTCCGAGGACATGCGCCTGTATGGCGCTGCCACCATCGCCTGGCACATGGAGTTCATAAGCAAGATCTATCCGGTATGGGAACAAGCCTACGCCGAGCAGCTATGCCGGCGGTTCGATCTCAAGCCACAGCAGAAGGTCAAAGGGCTCTCGCATGGGCAGCGCGTAAAGGCGGCCCTGCTGCTGGTCCTCGCGCGGCGTCCGCGGCTGCTTCTGCTGGACGAGCCCAGCACCGGCCTTGATCCCGTCGCGCGCCGCGAGGTCCTGGGTGAACTGATGGAGGTGCTCGCCGACGAGCGCCGCACCATTTTGTTTTCTTCGCACAATACGCTCGACGTCGAACAGATCTCTGACCGGATTACTTTCATTGACCACGGAAGGATCATCGACTCTGGCGACAAGGAGGGCTATCTCGACCGCTGGCGCCGCTTGCGGCTCGATGTCCCGCCGGGGATTGTCCTGCCGGCGCTTCCCGGCACTGTCGCCACCGCAAACACCGGCCGCAGCACGGTCCTGACCACCAACCGCTTCGATTCGGCCATGGCTACGCTTTTCCAGGACGCCGGGGCTACGGTACAGGGCATTGATCGCATGACTCTTGAAGAGATCTTCGTCACCAACGTCGAAAGCAGAAGGGAGCGGGTAAGCGCATGAATTACAAGATGGTAAAACTCCTCATCCTCAAGGACTGGTACCTGCAGCGCTGGATGATTCTCGGCTCGCTGGCCGGAGCGGCGCTCGCGCTGGCGATCACGGTTTCTGCGGGCAAGGCCGGTCTCTTCCTCGGCATCACTCTGCTGGTGACGGTTCTGATTGGAATCGGCGCGTACGTCGCGGTTGCCACCAACATTGACGAACGGAAAAACCAGACTCTCGCTTTTGTGATGAGCCTGCCGATTTCCGCGCGAGAATACACTGGCGCCAAGGTCTTGGGCAACCTTCTGATCTTTCTGGTGCCCTGGATCGCGGTCCTGCTCGGCTGCCTGACCGCGATCCTCACGTTACCGGCGATACCGCACGGGCTGGTCCCTTACGTCTCCGTCATGTGTACTGAAATCCTGGTCAGCACCTGTCTGGTTTTCTGTGTGGCGATCATGACCGAGTCGCAGGGCTGGGCAATCGCGACGCTCATTATGGGAAATCTGGCGTTCAACGCATTCGGTTACTTCGTCGCCCATATTCCCAGCATCGCCGCTGCGATGGACGGAAACAAGATCATCTGGAATAGCGCTGCCCTTGCGCTATTACTAGGCGAACTGGCGAGCATCCTCCTGCTGCTCAGGCTTACTTTTTATGTGCAATCCAGGAAGACGGACTTCCTGTAATAGGCAGAAAAAGACGGCCCCGAAATTCCGGGGCCGCTGGAAGAGAGGCGAACTCGTACACCTAAAAATTGATTTTGGCCTGGAGTTGCACAATGCGTCCATCCGGCAGGCCCGCCAGGAATGCACCGTAAATGCCGGTGGGCGGCGCCGCCACCGTCTGGATCTGGCCAAATGCAGACGCTGTGCACTGTCCGGAGACCACGCCCGTTGCCCCGCATGCGCTGGTGGTCCATCCGGATACGGGGTTGCGGAAGCTTTGGTGGTTGAAGATGTTATAAAGGTTGGCGCCAAGGTCGAGCTTGATGCCTTCCGTAAGGTGAAACTGCTTGCCGACCGAGACGTCCGAGTCAAAGAATCCTGGTCCGCGGTATTGGTTGCGCATCTGCGTCGAGTATGAAGCTAGCCCGTTGGCGCTGATGAAATCCGCCGGGTTCAGGCATTGGCTGTTACCGTTTACGCAAGCCTGCTGTCCCAGGCCCACGGGCTGCGCCAATACGGTGGTCCCGCCGTTTACCAGTACCGCTGAGTTATCGGTAACGGTCAGGGGCAATCCGCTGCGGGCGAAGAAGTTCTCGGATACCATCCATCCGCCGAGAATGCCGCGGGCAATCGGGTTGCTGAACTTGAACGGCTCAGTCCAAACATAGTTCGCGTTGAAGCTATGGCGAACATCGTAGTCGGCGTTGCCATAGTTATTGAGCGCCAGGCCGGCCGGATTGATCTGCCCGAGTACGCTGCCCGACGCCGCATAGGGCAACAGGCCGCCGTTGGAGATTTCATCCAGAGCGTGCGCCCAGGTAAAGCTCGCGCTGATGACGAATCCCGCGGTCATCCGGCGGTTGTACGTGGCTGTCAGGCCGTTGTAGTTGGAGTTGGCCGCAGTATAGAACTGGGTAACGGCTCCAAAACTGGGATCGGGAGAAACCGCCGGAAATCCCGGTACGCCGGTGACGGTGGCCGCATTCGCATTCGCGTTGGGATACGCTTCGTGAATGCCGTGGTTCCCTACATAATTGATCATCAGGCTGCTCTTGGAGTCCAGCGCCTGTTGCACCCCAAAGTTCCACTCCTGGTATTGCGGGGTATGAATCGTACCCACCGGAACCGATACATCAGGAATAAAGCCGGCCGGAAGCCCGCTGGCGCTCAAGCCGGCTGCAAAGCCGGAGCGAATCGTACTGACCCCATTGGCGAACGTCGTCGGGGCGCTGGAAGGGTCGCCCCAGAAAAGTGGGGCAGCGCCACCAAACGCCGGGCTCAGCAGCTCGGCGCTGACCGAGTAGGGGATATTCGAGGAAACGTTGTCCGCAATTGCGGATTCGAACGCGTCATAGAAGATTCCGATGCCGCCGCTAACGACCGTTTTACCGGTGGTTGTGGGCGACCACGTAAAGCCCAGACGCGGCGCCGCATTGATCGCATCGATGGAGGTGAACGCGTGATTCAGCCCGGCGCTGATCAACTGGTTGTACGGCGTCGTTGCCGGCAGGCCTGCAAGGTCTGAAAAGCCGCCGTTGAGGTTGGCAAAGCAGTTGGTGTCGCAGGTGGGATTGAAGTTATGCTCCAGTCGCAGTCCAAGCGTGAGCTTGAACCTTGAGGTTATGGCCCACTCGTCCTGCGCGTAGAGCCCCACTCCGCCGGTGTTCATGGGCGCCGACGGGTGCAGAGCATTTTGCGCGATGAAAACGTCGGCCTGGCCCTGAATGAAATCGGTAAGGGTGGATTCCACCAGCGGCATGCCCAGGATTCCTCCGGCAGCGCCGGAGAAATGGTCAAAATCGGTTATGTCGTAGCGCCGGAAGTTTACGCCAAACTTCAGGTTGTGCTTGCCGAGGGTCTTCGCGAAGTCGTCCACTGCCTGGTACTGCGAGACATTCCGGCCTTGTGGTCCGGCGGCGCCGAAACCGTTCAGGGCAGTGAACCTGCCATTGCCCTCGCCAAACAACGTGAAGGTGCAGCCGAAGAGCGAGAACGAAGTGTTCTGGCAGGTCTGGTCAGTGGTGGGGAATGCCGATTGCGGATCGCTGACCTCGTTGAAGATCGCGCTGTAGTAGCTCGCACCGAAGATGAACTGGTTGGTGGCGGAGGCCCCGAAATTGTGCGTATAGGTGATGTTGCCGTTGTAAGCCGGCTGGAAGCTGGCCGAATTGAAAGCCGGATTGATGGGGTCGGCAAACGTCGCCTGCGTGCCTCGATCTACGTCAAAGCGAAAGAAGGCGCGGTCGTTTATGCCAAAGTTTTCATCGATGCGGCCAATCAGCAGCCACTCGTCGGCGGGTTCCGCCGCGGTGGTCTGGTAGGTGGAAAGGCATCCGCTCGAAGCGCCACCGTTGTTCAAGTTGGTGAAGCCCGGAACGGTGCTTATGTCCTGGTTGAAGATCGTATCCACACAACTGCCTGGCACAGGTACACCGTTCGCATAGTTTGGCGCCTTCTGGTACAGGTTGAACAGATTACTATACGCAGCCTGCGTTGCCGGACTGGCGCCCACCACGCCCAGATTGGCCATTACGTCGCCGGCAAAGGCCGAAGACGGCGAATACACCGGCGCGCTGGCTGAAACCGTGTAGCGAACTCCCTCCGTGTCAATGAAGAAGAAGGTCTTGTCTTTCCGGATCGGCCCGCCGACGGATGCCTGCCATGAGTTATTAATGGCAAAGGGCTTGTCAACCGGACTGCCAGGATTGGGCCCGGCTCCGCCGCGATTGTTAAACCAGTCGTTGGCATTCAGGGCGTCGCCATTCCACTGATAATTCGCATTGCCATGGAACTGGTTGGTTCCGCCTTTGCTCACGTAGTTCACTTGGGCCCCCGCCTGTTGTCCGTACTGGCCGCCGTACGCGTTGGTGACCACGGTGGCTTCCGCAATGCTGTTCTTGCCCAGCATCAGGTTGGTCGGTCCGGAGTTGTTCAGGTTGAGGAAGGGGTCCATCTGGTTTTCTCCATCAACCGTGAAAACGTTGGAAGTGGCGGGCAGTCCGTTGACATTGAAATTCCCAAAGCCGCCGGAGGTGTTCATCACCGCTCCGGGGGTGCCCTGCGCCAGATAGGTCAGGTCGCCGCCGCCGTTGGGCAGCACGTCCACCATTCTCGAATCGAGAGTGGTCGTGTTGTCCGCCACTTCGGAATTCACCAGCGGCACTTCTTCGGTCACCGTGACCTCCGTGCCCTGCGAACTGACGGCCATGTGTGCATCCGCGGTTGCCACCTGCCCTACGCCGACCTGCACGTGCAGTTGCCGGCTGGCGAAACCCTTGAACTCCACCGACACCGTATAACTGCCTGGCGCCAGCAGCGAAAAGCGGTACACGCCGGAAGAATCTGTGTCCACAGCATGGCTTACTCCGGTGGCTACACTGTTGATGGTGACGTGGGCGCCGGCGATCACCGCGCCGGTGGGATCGGTTACAGTGCCGGTTACGTCGCCGGATGTCAGGGTTTGCGCAAGCAGCGGCGCTGCCGGAATGACCAGCAGCAGCGCCACGAGGATTGCGAGAGTCGTTTGCGTTCGTGTAAACATTCGTCAACTCCACTATTCAGATTTGGTTCACGTGTGCCTCTGGCTTCGGTTCCGGGTTGTGATTGCAACGTGGCCGCAGCCGGCCAGTGCGCCTCACTTCCAAAAATCACATTCCCGTGAACGAAAACCCCGGCTCACCTTTGCGCTGCGGGTCATCTCGCAAGCCCCGGCCATTCAAGTCTGCTGCAGACTCTTCGCTGGCCCGACGCGCAACTTCTGCAGGGAGTAGTTGCAAATCCCATACCAGAGCACTTCCAGCGCGTAAGCGATTTGAAAACAACGGGGTGATTGTCTGGCTTGACAAGAGGAACGTACGGGTTCTCATAGACCGGCTATGACAGTTCTAAGAACACATACCTGGAAAGGAAGATCTGTTCGGGCGACAGTGCCCCAAATTGTTCATTGGATCATCGTTGACATTAGCAATTGTGAAGTGCGTCGAATATGAAAAAGAAAAGGTATGCGTTTTCATATCCGGAAATGAGGATTCGCGAATATCCAGCTACTGCTTTAACGTCGGATCGATCAAAGTGGCATCCAGGGTTGGATCAAACCGCCTTTGCATCGTCGCCGGATCGACCGTCACCATTACTTCCAGCGTTGGGAAGACATGCGCCGCGAGCAGATGGCCTCCCTGCGCGGTTCCGTCCGGGCCCGCCAACAGCAGATGCGAATGGACAACGGGCTTTCCCTGATAGAGCGAGATATCGCCGCTCATCCCAATCACCTCGTGCTGGCCGTTGACGGGAATCTTCTTATACAGCTTGCGCTGGGGATCGAACCACGCTACGGTGGCGCTTTCCACCGCGCCAATTGCGGTGAAATGTGCGCTGGTAACGTGATACTTCTGCGCAAACTCCAGCAGCCCGGAAAAAGCCTCGTCGCCCTGGTAGAAGATGACCGCGTACCGTTTGGTCGCCTCTCCCGGGTTCAGCAATTGCACTTGCATGCGCGGAGCCGTGCCTTTCGGTACAGCCTGCGACGGCGATACATATTCGGCCGCCGGCTCTTGCGCGAAACCCGCTATGGCGGCCATGCCAATCACTATTCCAGCCAATGGTAACGAGTAGCTTAGGCACTTTTTCCCAGTCATCGGAGGTCCTCCATCATCAGTCTTGGATGCGCGAGCCAGCTTCATGAACCCTTACCTATCCGGGCAGGTCTTCAGTCGTGCATGGACTTTCTACACTTTCGTGTCGCATAGCGACGCAATGAAGCAACACAAACCGAACCCGCGAAGATACAGTTCTCGTAGGGACGAAATAAAATTGTCTTACTTATTGATGTCCTGCCTGGCCTCCAGTTGTTTCACCAGCCCTTCGAAAAAGGTCTTTTGATTTTCCGGCGCGCCGGCGGCCGCGATTTTCATTTCCCGGACGGCGTCGTCAAACTTACCCTCCGCCGAATAGACGCGGGCCATTCCCGAGTGCACGAACCACAGGTCGGGGTGTTTCTTCGCATTCTCGCGGAAGATCGCGTAGGCCTCCTCACTGCGCTTCTCGCTTTGCAGTTGGCGGGCATATTGATGAACCTGCAGCGGGCTGGCCAATTCCAATGCCTTCTTCTCCGCCGCAGCCGCTTCATCCTTGCGGTTGAGAGCGATCAGAATCCGCGACTTGGTGATCTCGTTGTCATACCGGTCCTCCTCTGCGATGGATCGATTGGCGTATACCAGCGCCTGGTCGAGGGCGAACTTTTCCGTGAGCAGGTAGTCGGCCGCATCTCCCCAACTCTCCCACGAGTAGCCCGAGAGGTTGCGCAGTTGCTTCTTCAGGCTCGCCAGCACCAGATCGTGCACGTCCACGGAGACCTTGAATGGCACTGCGAGCTTTTCCCACTTCATCTGCACCACCGCCGAATCGGGCTGCAACTGCCTGAACTCGTAGGTCAGCGCGTTGTGCAGATCCGCAGCCGCGGGCTTCACCGTCACCCGCAGCGCATCTTCCGCCTGGTCATAGGTGAACGATCCCCAGGAAGTGAAGTTCTTCGAAAAGATAATCGTCCATTCGTCGGCGTTTGGGATCATGTGCAGTCCGTACGTGCCCTCGTCGAGCGGTTTGCCTTCAATCATCACCGGATCGCTGAAGGTGATGGTGGTGTTCTCATTCGCGCCCGCGCGCCACACCTTGCCATACGGGACCAGGCCGCCCCAGATCTTGCGATCGTTCGCCAGCGGACGGTGATAGCGGATTGTGATATCGGTGATCCCGACGGTTTGCGAAACCTCTGCCCGCTGGCTGGTCAACGGCAGATCAAGCACAAGCGATTGGGCATGGCTCACTGCCGGCATGGCTGCCACGAGCAGACAGAACAGGAATCCTCGAAAAGCGGTCTTGAGCATGGGGAATTGCCTCCTTCAATGGGTTGGCTAATCATTGCTAGTCTTGCGGAAACGGCCGAAAGCCAGTTTGCCAGAGTTCGATCAGCCTCTTAGACCTCTCCCAACTCCAGTGGATAGCAGGAGGGCAGCACAGAATTCCATAGCGGTCTTTTGTTGGTTTCTTCTGCACTTCCTCCGAATAAGGCAGATCATCTTCAATGCCTTGCATGATCGAAGATCGGCTATGCGACGTGAGGCTGGCAAAAGTTCGGAGCAAAAACTGCATCTGGGACATGCACATGCATGTCATAATAGCCCCATGCGGACCACTATCGAAATGAAGCCGGAACATCGCAGTGCCTTGCTCGCGATGGCCGCAGACCGTGGCCGGAAAGGTTTTTCGGACCTGGTGGCGGAAGCCGTGGAGAGCTATCTGCGGGTTCAAAAGCGCCGCGAACGGCAGCGCAAGGTGTTGTTGTCCCTTGCTGGATCAATTTCCTCGGAAGAGGCGGCTCGGCTTCGCGAGTCCACCGGGGTCTTACGAAGGAGTTGGCGATGATTTTGGCCGACACCGACGTCCTAATCGACTTCCTCGCAGGAGTTCGGCCCATAGCCGGCCAAATCGCTGCCTACGCAGAAGCAGGGCGGCTGCAAACAACTGCCATCACTGGCTTCGAACTGCAGAGCAGCACGCGCGAAGGGAAACATAATGAGAATATTCACCGCCTTCTGACCACGATCCCGGTAGTACCACAAGACCCCACGATGAGTTGTGGTTGAACGGGGTGAATTCGCCGCGGATCAACGCGGGTAGAACACGGCCCAGGCAAGGCCCATTTACCAACCCACGACGCACCCGGGCAGGCGCCGCTGATACCCTTATTGAAGTATGAATTCACAGGGGTCTACGCGACGACTTCGATGCGGGCCCGATGTCCCGGGGCCGAGGACATTCTTGCATCACACAAATCGTGCGCATAGCGCGTGATGGGGAAGTCGCGCAAGTCCTGCAGGGCTTCTTCGCCGCGGCTCCGGTTGATCACGCCGGACAAAACGCAGCGGCGCATCACCTGCGCAACCTCAAGGTCGAGCAGATGCGGGGCGTGCAGGTCTTCACCGGCCGAATAGACACGATCTTGAACGCGGCCCCCGGTCCGGGTCTGGAGCAGCCACTCAATCAGGGCTGACGCGTCGATGACAATCACCGTGCCTCGCGTTCGGCACGGACCGCCTCGGCCGCCGATAGGGGCAGATTTACAGGCTCGCGCCGGCTCAGGCGCTCCCGCATTTCACCCAGCGTCGGTCGTTCTGCGATCCGGCGGATTTCGGCCACCAGATAGTCGGAAAGCGACATGCCGGCCAGCGCCGCCCGGGCCTTCAACGTCCGGTGCAGAGTATCGGGGACATGGCGCAACTGGATCATTTTCCTTGGCATGTTGTCCAGTATAGTTGCATGTGCATAACATGTCCACGCGATGACCGGCATTTGTTCCCCGCTCGATTGACTTGGCAGCTTTCGTTGGTGGCCTCTGCGGTGAAGGGGTTTGGCGTCTTTACGAACATTTTATGCCGCCTTTATTCGTAATTTATGCCCCGCGGTATCCAATGATTAGGAACGATCCCGCCCCGTGTGTGGACGCGGGATCAGAACCAGAGGGCCGGCATGTTCCTGATGGCGTCAATGACGGTGCTGTGCGCGGCAGCAGTCGCGTTCTACATAAGGTTTCTGTTCGCGCTGCACCGGGAACGCAAACCGGTTCCGCTGGGTTGTTGGGTGCGGCTGCGGCTCGGCTGCGAGGATGGCGCGCTCGCCGAGGCCCGGGGCCGGGAAAGTGCAATGGTTCGTGCTGCTTGATGGCAGGACGAATGGGGTTTCTCCGTAATTGAAATAGCAACCTCAGCCCACGCTGAGAAGAGAGGATATATGTCGATCCAAGAAGCATCCGCGGAACAACTGGCAGAGCTTTTCCACCATTATCACGCCGCGCTCGGGACGGACTTTGGCTGCGCGGCTGATCCGCAAGCTGAATCCTGGGAGCAGGTGCCGCCGCAGGAGAGAAGCCGCATGGTCGCCGCCGCCCGCCTGTCCTTGCAGGAACTGATGTCGATCGCCGGCGAAGCGGAAACCTCCAGGCGCTATTTTGCCCGGCCGGGTGAAGCCGAATGGGGATGCTAGCAGCAGGTCTCACGATGTACAGGTTGACTGCAGCGCTGGTGCTGGTAATCGCTCTGGCTTCGTGCGCGCGCACGCCCGTGCGGGTGGCGGCGCCCGCGCTGGCGCGCACGCACGAGCAATGCGTACAGGATTACCAGTTTGTCAACTGCGATCTGGCCCCCAGGCACGGAGGCCAGACTCTGCAGGATTGCCACGATAAGGCGCGCATCGAGGCCGAACGAACCGGCCATGCGTGCGAAAACCGCGTGGTAGCTCAGGCTTCGCTCCGGGCCAACTGAAGGCCCCGAAGGAGTCAATCATGTTGAAGCGAACGAACATTGCATTGGTCATCGCCGTCCTTGCCATGATGCTGGCGACCTGGGCAATGCTGGGGGCGGCGGCCGCCGCGCAAAAGGCCGCCGTTCCGAAACCTCAGGACAAGTTGGTGCTCGGGGAAGCGGAGGTCAAACAACTGCTCCTCCTTATGGACACCGACCAGAACGGCCGGATCTCCAGGCAGGAGTGGATGAACTTCATGGGAGCGGAGTTCGACCGTCTGGACACGGGCAAGATCGGAGAGTTGGACGTCAGGGAATTGACCCAATCGAAATTGCGCGCCAGCCGCACTGCCAGTGTGGGGAAATAGCGCCGCGTACGCCCTCAGCCGTCAAATCCGTGCGGACGGGTTTTCCGCGCGGGATTTGGCGTGGGCGAAGAACCTCTGCATTCGCACTGAGTTGCATAGATTCTTCGGCCACGCCGTTGCTCGCCCGCCGCGGCGGGCGGCGACGGCGGGCCTCAGAATGACCATGACGGTGGTTCAGTAATTCAATAACCGAGTTCTCACACACGCTCTGAAGCCCTCTTTTACCTATGGATCGAGTGGTCTTGCGGCTGGGTTTTTTGCAATGTTGCAGTCACATTCACATCCGAACCGGGCTCGACCGTGAGCTTGCGCTTCCACGGTGTATAGCCGGTGAGGGAAAAAACGACGAAGTGTGTCCCGGTGCTCAGGGCAATTCCCGAAGGCGTGTTGCCTACGAAATTACCGTCGACGGTGATCTCCGCACCATCCGGCGTCGAGGTGAAGTTACACAGCACCCGCTTCGCAGTGGCGCTCGGCGCCGCTGCCGGAGCCGGCTCGGGCTCCGCGACTGGCGTGGCTCCGGACGGCGCACCAGCAGGTGAGGTTACAGTCGGTGGCGCGGCGGGCTGCTGAGGAGATGCGGTAGCCGCAGGCTTCAGCGGGGGCGGAACAGCCATCACCTGGTAAAACTGTTTCTTGTCCTTTCCCTTGGTATCGCGGTAGAGAACGGTAATGCCCTGTTTTGCTCTCTTGGCGTCGAACGTCTGACCCTCGGGCAGCAGGGTGCAACCGGAAAAGTGGGAGTCCACATCGCAGGTAATGTAAAAGGTTTTTCCGTCACTGCCCTGCACCAGCATGGTGTTTTGCCGGGTAGGATGTTTGCTCTCATTGCAATAGGCCGAGAAATTCTCCAGGTCACAATCCTTAGGAACCGGCGTTCCCGTCCCGAGGGCATGCGAATCCGCGCGCAAGACCTTGATCCGGTATGTGAAGTCCGGAGAGGCGGCCTCCGTGGATGCCTGAGCTTGCGGGTCTGGCGGAGCAAGCTCAGCGCTCCAAGCTACATTCGCAAACCAGAGGTTGAGTAATAACAGCGCCGGCCAAGATCGAAGAAAATAGTTGTTATGCACACTCATTGAGGTTTTCCAATTCTCGGAACCAGCCGGATTCGCAGCGTGTCAGGTATTACAGGCGCACATCTCCGCTCCGCACTTTATCGTATCAGGCATCCCGGCTTGGAATATGGCCGCAGATCATCCTGGGTACTGCCGGTCTTCTTCCGGCTGCCTGCCCCGGCTTGCCGTGGGTCGTAACGGTTGCCCCGGCCGCCACTTTTCGGAGCATTTTACGGCGCAAAGTAAGCGGATATGTCAAGTACGAGCTGCGTGGTCCCGCTGGCATAGGCATCGGTCTTTCCGTCTTTGTTCGGCACGATGGCCATGTTGGAAGTGATGGCGCCATCCTCGGCATTCAACGTCGAAACCACCGGCTGCGATTCACCGTCCGGCCACAATGTCAGGTAGCCTAAGTCTCCGGTCGGCACTACCGTGGCATTAAAAACATATCCCTGAGCCGTGCTCGGCGGTACGCAGGCGCTGTCGGCTACGTCAACTACTAGCGTCGTATTGCTGAAAGCGCCGCTGCTGGTGCGCGTGTCCAGCACCCGGCAGGGTGTCAAGCTGTAGAGTTGCAACCCGCCTGTCCCAGGCGCGGCAAAGCAACCGGCAGGACATTGCACCGCAGACCTCATCGATGTTTCAGAGATAGCCGTGGCTTCCCGAATAATCGTTTCTAAATATTGACCCCGAAGAAAAATCGTGTCAACCGGAAGCTACTGTAAAGAATGTTAAATCTTCGGAATGCTTACAATCGCCATGCACTGATCGGCATCTCTTAGGTCTAGCAGGAATGGTGCACGCTTAGCGCGAGCTGGGCGGTGCCGTCCCACTACCGATCGATACCGCAATTTCAAGGAAAAGGTTTTCACATGACTTTGACTTTCTTGTTTGACGCGATGCTGATCATGGGGCTGTTGTTTCTGGGTCTCTGGGCGCTCGTTCTAGGTGTTTTCTTCGTTATGGATTTGCGGGATGATTCTGTTGCGGAACGGGAACAAACGCAAAAAAACAGGATAAGCGGCTCCGGTCGCGGATTGACGGCGGCTTAGCCGATTCCTGCGGCAGCAAGATAAATTTAAGGAGAAATCTCAACATGAAACCGTGGTTAACAACGTGTGCAGTTCTATTGGTGGTCCTGACCATCGCAAGTTCCCGGCCAGGTTACGCTTCTGCCGGCGCCGGTCAGGACGCAGCCACCGCGCAACAGGCGACTCCGATGCCGCCCGAGGGTGCTCCGCCGCAGGGGCGACAAGGCGGCCCCGGCCGCGGCGCAATGCCCAACATCGACGACCGGGTCAGCCGGCTTACCAAAGAATTGAAGCTAAGCGACGACCAGCAAAAACAGGTGCGCAGCGTCTTTGAGGACCAGCAGGCTCAGGTTATGCAGCTTAAGAAGAACAGCGAGTCCATGGACCCAGCCGAGCGGCGGCAGAAAATGATGGCGATCCACGATGCCTCGACCGAAAAGATCAAAGCCGTCCTGAACGATACGCAAAAGAAGCAATACGACCAGATCCTTCAGGAGCAACGCCAGAATATGCAGGAGCACAAAGGCGGCCCGGGACCGAACTAAGAATCGAAAAGTGCGGCCGGCTTGTCGGCCGCACTTTGTTGCGAAGAGCTACGGCGCAAAATAAGCAGAAATATCCAGCACCAACTGCGTGGTACCGCTGGCGTATGCATCCGTCTTACCGTCACTGTTCGGCACAATCGCCATGTTGGAAGTGATGGCCCCGTCCTCTGCGTTCAAGGTCGAGACCACTGGCTGCGTTTCGGCGTCGGGCCACAATGTCAGGTATCCGAGATCGCCCGACGGCACCGCAGTCGCGTTGAACACATACGCCTTGTCGGTGCTCAACGGTGCGCAGGTGCTGCCCGCGACATTGGTGGTGATCTCGCCAGTGAACGCTCCGGTACCTTTCCGCGTATCGAGTACGCGGCAGGGTGTCA
>JBEKOS010000010.1:0-25012 GCA_049521535.1 Terriglobales bacterium
ATGCAAAGAAGTTGCTGGCGTTATTCTGGTTGGGGACTACGTAAAACCGCACCTCGGGACGGATGAAAGCATTTCCGTGAAAGTAGTAGCGCAGCCCTGCGCCAAAATCAGCCTGGAAGTTGTTCACGGACGTGTAGTTCGTGCAGCCAACAAAACCGTTGCAGTTGTAGTAGCCATACGCCCGAATGTCTTGGACGCCAACTCCGGCCACCAGCTCAGCGGATAACTTTCGTCCCAGTGGCGGCGCCCAAATGGCGTTGAAATCATAGAAAACCGGTCTGAACGGCGCACCATACCCGTAGAGGCTCTGATTGTAGTAACTCTCGTTGGCGCGTACCGCTCCATCGATGTCGATCCCGACATGATGCCAGAAGAGAAAATCACCACCGAAATTGATGTAAGTGCCGGTTCCCACGGTTTGCGTGTAGTTCCCCGAAGAGTTGCCGTAGGAGGTGGACGGCGCCAGAACAGTGCTGGCGCCGACGCCAAAGTCAAACTGCTGCGCCTGCGACGACTTGGACAGCGCGAATAATGCGCACAACAAAACAAGGAAAGTCAGCTTCTTCATTTTGGCTCCTTTTCCAATCAAGCTTAGTTCCTGACGGCACCCGGTCTTGCCGGCGGCACGGTGATTCGAACAATTTATAAACCCGTGAACGCCAGTAAAGTTCCTAATCTGCTGGTTACATTCCTGAACCGTTAGATGCGGCTAGGTATGCCTGGGTATTAGACCAAGAATTCGGTCGACGACTTCTTGAATACTCAGCGAACTGGAATCGATGGTAATCGCGTCGGGTGCAGGCACCAGTGGCGATGCCGTGCGGGTGCGATCACGTTTGTCACGGTCGCGAATTTCGCGCGCAATCGCCTCTACTGCGGCTTGATCGACGGGATCTCCGCCCCCTTGGAGAATTCGGCGGCGGGCACGCAACTCCGGCGAAGCTTCAAGGAAAATCTTCAATTCTGCTTCAGGAAAGACCTTGGTGCCTATGTCGCGCCCTTCCATAACCACTCCACCGCCTTCGCCCAACTGTCGCTGGCGTGCCACCATCCATTCTCGCACTTTGGGATGCACGGACAGTCTTGATGACGCTTCGGTTACATCGTCCGTGCGGATACGTGCGGAAACTTCACAGCCATCCAGCCAGACGAGGTTGCCGAAGGGACCCGGTTCCAGTGTGATCTTCGAGTGCGCGGCTAAGCGCACCAGATCGGCTTCGCTGTCGAGAGGCACGCCTTCCCTGAGCGCTTTAAGAGCCAGGGCCCGGTACATGGCGCCGCTTTCCAGATTCAGGAAGCTCAATGCCTGTGCCAGCCGTTGGGCAATCGTGCTCTTGCCGGCGCCTGCCGGTCCGTCGATGGTGATGATTGGTTTGCGCATGATTTAAGAAGTCAGCTATCAGCCGTCAGCTTTCAGCCCAAAAGGAGGTCTTACTGATTCGCGCAGGCACATCATCACATCCTCTCCCTCAATTGCAAACCGGCACGTCCGCGTTCATTCACTGCTAAGTATCGAATTATAGACAGTAATGTTTAGTGGGTTGCGCCGACAATCTTGCCAAAAGCGGGTTTGCTGAGTGCTGACGGCTGATTGCTGACAGCTACGGTCAGCTCGGCTTTCGCCGCTGATGGCTGATTGCTGACGGCTGACTGCTCTTTGGCGGAGCCATCTGTATCTTTGAGCCATTGCCGACGGGCACAAAAGAAAGCTCGCGAGCCGCCAGCAGAGCGCTCACGGCATCGTTGATCTTCGAGCGCGCGACAAAATGGGAAAGGAATTCCGTGATTTCACTCTGTTCTGCGGCAATCATGCAGTCGAGATACTTGCAGACGAGCGCAGAAAGCGCTTCCGGAATCGAAACTTCAATTCCGGCACGCACCATCTCGGGTGACCAGCGAAAGAGCGTGTCCCAGTAAGCGCCTTCACCAGGTTTGTAATCCACGCGGGTAATGCGGAGGCGCGACCAGAGTTCCCCGAGCGCGTGGTCGAGCGCCTGCGGAGATGGCCCCTGACCCAGCGCGTCGCGCAGTCGTGATTTGTTGATGGCCCCATGCTGGCGGATCACTTCAAAGGCATCTCGCGCCAGTGGCGAATATTCGCCGCGTGGCCCCTCCTTCGGCCCCTGGCGGGGATTGCGGTCTCCCACCAGGCCGTAGAAATACGGAAATACCCCAGCCGAAACCAGAAAAACATTTTCTCCGAAAAGATTGGCCTCGAAGGCCGACTTTTCGCGCAGAAGACGGACCATCAGTTTGGTGGCCGCATGCGCGCGGTCGTCTTCGAATGCATGCTGCAGGGTTGGAAGGCGGTCATTATTCCCCGCCCAGGCGCCCAGAAATGTGGGAACCAGCATCAGCCGTTTCTCGGGGTACATCAGGCAGAAGCCAACGGAGTCAATAAATTCCTGAGCATCCTCGAGGCTACGGATGGGGCGGCCATCCAGGTGCCATTTGTGGCGACGTTGATCAAGGAGCTCGAGATCGGTCATTTGAGAAGTACTCAGTTGTCAGTACTCAGTTCGAAAAAGCCAGCACTCAGTTGGTAGTACTCAATACTTAGTCGTCAGTACTCGGTCAAAACGTTCAACGCAAGTGACTAGCGGTCGCGGAGCAGGGATTCGCGAAGCCCATTTAGAATGCGGCCAAGCTCAGCGCAATCTTCCAACAACTTGTTGGTCTCCTCAAGTGTTACATATTGGAGTTTGCGGCAGAGCAGGTGTTGCGTCTCAACTTCGGCCAGAGAGCCGCGAGCGATGGAAAGAAAGCGCTGAAAATCGCCGTTTGCAAACCGTGCCTGGCCTTCGGCTATATTACTGGGAACCGAAACTGTGGCTCGCCTCAGTTGTGTTCTGAGCCCATACACTTCGTCACCCGGGAAATGCTGAGTTGCGCTGTACACGTTCACCGTAAGCCGCATAGCTTTCTGCCAAGCGACGAGGTCACGGTAACTTGCCATGATTCCTCACAGACCGCTGAGTACTTGCAACTGAGTACTTCCAACTAAGTGCTTGCAATTGGCTACTTCCAACTGAGCACTTCAGATTCTCTTAAACGCCCGCTGAATTTCTTTGACGGAGTAGCGTAGCACGATAGGGCGGCCATGCGGGCAACTCATGGGGCACTCAGTCTGTGCCAGAGCCTTCAACAGCCACTCCATCTTATTCGTCTCGAGCGGCGTATTGATCTTTATGGCGGCATGGCAAGCGATGGAAGCCGCGATTTTGTGACGGACCGTATCCAGATTCGCCGCCTGCTGCTCACGGTCCAACTGGTCGAGCAATTCGTGCAGCATTTGTTCCAATGCGGACGCTTCCAAACCGGCCGGTGCAGTCTTGACCGCGATCGTCCGGGACCCGAACGGTTCCACCTCAAAACCGTTGTGAGCGAGTTCACTGCTGATGTCGGCGAACACTGCCTGTTGTGCAGGCGTTAACTCCAGAATCAGCGGCATCAGCAATCGCTGGCTCTCCATTTGATTGGCCGCGCGCTGACGCAGAATCTTTTCGAACAGGACACGTTCGTGCGCCACGTGCTGATCGATAATCCACAAGCTGTCGCCGCCCGCTGCCACAATAAATGAATTCTGCACCTGTCCCAACGGCCTCAGCGATTCCAATTCGTTTCGGCTTAGCGACGATTCAGCGTTTCGAGTCTGAATGGAAGCGCTGCCGGGAGAGAGCGGAGCACCTTCGGGTGCTGTTCCCCCGAAACTCTGGCGCTCGAATCGGGCAACGGGAACCGCAGCGTTGCCTTCCAGGTCAATGGGCTCTCCATAGAAAGCCAGGCTGTCGTTGCGGGCAGGGAGCGGCGGAGGTCGCAGCGCAAACTCGGCATCAGCTTCGGTGATTTCCAATTCTGCCAATGGCGCAGAGACCGGCTCGGCTGAAAGCGCCGGCGTGGCCGTGGGCCGCGCAGTAATTTCTCTCGTGAATTGAGGTACCGGGCGAGCCTTCAAAAGAGCCGCACGCACTGAATCCCGCACGAAGTCATGCAACAGGGTCACCTGCCGGAAGCGCACCTCGGTCTTGGAGGGATGCACGTTGACGTCAACCTCAGCGAAGGGCAGTTCCAGGAACAGCAGGACGACCGGAAAAACCGTTGGAGGCACCAGGTTCCGATAGGCTTCGGTCAGCGCATGCAGCACCAGGCGGTCCCGGATTAACCGTCCGTTAACAAAAACAAAAACCGAATTGCGGTTTAGTTTCTGTACTTCCGGCTTGGAAACGAAACCATGCAGGCGAATGTCGCCGGAAGAAATTTCTACGTTCTGTGCGTCCACCGCGGTGGGCTCGGCATGTGCAAATGAATCGGCTCCCCATGTGCGGGGTCGCGCCAATCCGCCGTGCTGCAGTGGCAGGGATGCGGCCACTGGCAAGAGGTCACCCAGAGTCTCCTTGCCAAAGATCTGGTATATACGGTCAGCGTGCGACGCCACCGGAGCAGCTACCAGAACTGCGTTGGTGGAGGAGTGCAACTCGAAATGCTTATCCGGATGGGCCAGCGCATAGTGGGTTACCAGGGAAGCGATGTGGGAGAGTTCGGTGGTTTCCGCCCTTAGAAACTTGCGCCGTGCCGGGATGTTGAAAAAAAGATCGCGCACGGAGATGGCCGTGCCTACCGGTAAGCCGGCTTCCTCCACGCGCAAGATGCGGCCGCCGACTATCTCAACGACCGTGCCACCGGTCTCTTCTGTGGCCCGGGTTTCCAGGCGCAGGCGTGACACCGCCGCGATGGATGGCAAGGCCTCGCCGCGGAATCCCAGGGTGGCAATGGCAAGCAGATCATCCGCATTTTTGAGTTTTGAAGTGGCATGGCGTTCAAAAGCCAACAGGGCGTCGTCGCGTAACATGCCGCAGCCATCGTCAGTTAGCTCGATGAGCCGTTTGCCGCCCGCTTCCACATTTACCCGAATACGCCTCGCGCCAGCGTCCAGAGCATTCTCCAGGAGTTCCTTTACCACGGAAGCCGGACGCTCGACCACCTCGCCGGCGGCGATCTTGTTGGCGACGTGTTCCGGTAGAACGTGAATTTTACCCATTTGTAATCTGAGAAATTGTAATTGGTAAATTAGAAACGCGAGCCATCCAACTATAAGGAATAGCAAACACCAATCACCACATCACAAATCCTCGTACCTATAGGCCATGCGAATTAGGGTTCGTTAGGAGAACAAAAAACTAATGCCGCAGCCTGTGGCGAAGATGAAGTAGGCTGGTCATCCGCTTGCGATTGAGTGTATTTGAGAGACTTGTCCCGTCCATGGAACGGGCGTGAACTGGCCGACTTCACTAACGAGCCGAATACGACGCCGGTTGGCCTTGTGACCGATGACAAACTGCGTACTCCACGCTTGCCAGCCTTTCGCTGCACACCTTATACTTCGGCTTGCTTGCGATACCAGAGAATCAACCGGCCGATAAAGGGTGACGACCTGCGCATCTGGCAAAATCAACTTTACATATCGGGGTAACTGAATATGGCAATTAAGACGATTTCATTGGAACAGGAAACCAATCCGTGGGAATCCCAGGCGGCCCGGTTCGATTTGGCGGCACGAAAATTGAACCTGGCCGAAGGCCTGTGGAAAATACTGCGTTACCCCAATCGCGAGCTCATCGTGCACATTCCGGTGCAAATGGACAACGGAAGCATGGATGTCTTTACCGGATTTCGCGTGCAGCATTCCATGGCGCGCGGTCCAGCGAAGGGCGGCATCCGTTACGCTCCCGACGTAACCCTGGATGAGGTGCGGGCGCTGGCAAGCTGGATGACCTGGAAGTGCGCCGTGGTCAATATTCCATTCGGTGGCGCCAAGGGCGGGATTATCTGCGACCCGAAGAAAATGTCCCAGGGCGAACTGGAGCGCATGACCCGGCGCTATACGGCGGAATTGATGGACTTTATTGGCCCGGAAAAAGACGTGCCAGCGCCGGACGTGAACACCAACGAGCAGGTAATGGCTTGGATCATGGACACCTACTCCATGCACATGCGCCACACGGTTACGTCCGTGGTTACGGGTAAACCGCTGGCGCTCGGCGGTTCGGCGGGCCGCACGGCCGCGACGGGACGCGGCGTTATGATCGTGTGCGACGAGGCGCTGAAGCATCTCCACATGAACCGCAAAGGGACGCGGGTGATCGTGCAGGGATTCGGCAACGTGGGATCGAATGCGGCGCGCCTTATGCATGCGGCTGAATACAAAATCATCGGAATCGCCGAGTATGATGGAGGGCTTTATAACAAGGAAGGGATCGACATCGATGCTTTGTTGGAATACCGAAAGCACAACAAGACGATCCATCACTTTCCCGGCGCTGAAGCCATTGACAGCAATCAATTGATCGTCGGCGAGTGTGACATTCTCATCCCGGCCGCAACGGAAAACGTTATCACCAGCAAGAATGTGGCGGACATCAAGGCCAAGATTATCGCCGAGGGCGCCAACGGGCCCACCACGGCCGTGGCGGACGACGTACTGGCCGAGAAGAAGGTCTTCGTTATACCCGATATCCTTGCCAATGCGGGCGGCGTCACGACCAGCTACTTTGAGTGGGTGCAGGACCGCCAGGGCTACTTCTGGAAGGAAGAGGTTGTCAACGAGCACCTTGATCACATCATGCGGACCTCGTTCACGGACGTGGTCAATTATGCCGAAACTCACAAGGTGAACAACCGCATTGCGGCGTATATGCTGTCCATTGACCGGGTGGCACAGGCCATGATCATGCGCGGGATTTACGCGTAGGAAGCAGTCCGAAATCAGCTTTCAGCAATTAGCCATCGGGATTCGGCGGCCTGGTGCCGCGAGGGACCTCGGCGACCGCGGCGTGGCCACCCCTCGACAAATCACGCCAATGGACTGGAGTCCTGATAGAGTCGCAAAGACACACCGAGATTTCCACGTTAAACACCGTCTTTTGCGATTTCTGAGTTGCAGGCTGCAATAGACGTTCAGCGACGGATTGCGCCACTCCCGGTCATACCGCGGCCTTTAGGTTTGGCTCTTGGTTGCTTGCTGAAGGCTGATTGCCGATTGCTTTACTCTTGGCCGCTGCGGGATAATCAAGTGTTCCGGAAGGGCGAGTGCCGGCCACCCGCCCGCGTGCCCGTGTGAACCTGCCCAACTACATCACGTTGACGCGGATCTTCAGCGTTCCCGTGCTGATATGGATCCTTTCCAGCCCGCTGTTCATTGGCGTTAATGGCGAGCGCGAACTGTTCGCTTCGGCCCTATTTATTGCGGCTTCCATTACGGACGGGCTGGACGGCTTTTTGGCGCGCCGGCGGCGGCAGATAACCACGCTGGGCATGCTGCTCGATCCGCTGGCCGACAAGCTTCTCGTCACCGCTGCCTACATCACCCTGGTGCAGTTTAATCCGGCGATTGTGCCGGCATGGATCGCCGTGTTGGTGATTGGACGCGAGTTCCTGGTCAGCGGGCTGCGCAGTATCGCGGCGGCAGAAGGATTCACCATCGATGCCAGCGATCTCGGCAAGCTGAAAATGGTGGTGCAAATTGTATCGGTGGTCGCTGCCATCCTCGACCATCGGTGGTACGAATGGACCCTGGGCCCATTGGTGATTGACATTCACATGATTGCGCGACTGGCGATGGGCTTCATGGTTCTTATTTCGCTAGTGTCGGCGCTGGATTACTTCGTAGCCTTCTGGTCCAAGATTGACCGGAGCGCTACCATGCGCCGCCATCCCTTTATCCTGAGCCGGCGCAGGAAATTTGGCGTGCCACCCGCACCAATGAAGCATCACCCCGAAAAGCAATAGCAGCGGTTTAACCATTTACTAAATCTGGTTTCCAGCGGGATATCAAGCAGTTTGTGGTTTGGTTCACACCGCAGGTAATGCGGGAAAAGGCGGAGTGTCGTTGTAGAATGACAAGCGTGGAACAGACGGCAACGGCGTACGGGAAGCAGGAAGCGCAGAGCGATAAGCGCCTCAAATCTGCTATACCCGAGTATTCTGATGACGAGCGATCTCTGCTGCTCGACCTGGCCCACCGTGCAATCGACGCCGAGTTGTCAGGCAAAAAGATTGACACCAAGGCGCCTACAGAACATTTGGCCCAACTCCGTGCCGCTTTTACAACGTTGCATTTGGGCGGTCAGTTGCGCGGTTGCGTGGGATATCTGGCAGCGAGCCTATCCGTCTACCGGACCGTCGCAGAAACCGCCTTGGCAGCGGCTTTCCATGATGCGCGCTTCCATGCCGTGACCGGACGTGAGATTCCCCACCTGAAGATTGAAATCAGCGTGCTGTCGTCCTTGTATCCCATTATTCCTGAAGACATCGAAGTGGGAAAACACGGCTTGGTTGTCAGCCTGGGCGAGCGACGCGGATTGCTGCTGCCCCAGGTTCCGATAGAACTTCAGTGGGACCGCCAGCGGTTCCTGGAACAAACCTGCTGCAAGGCGGGCCTTCCTCCCGACGCGTGGAAGCGAAACATCACTCTTGAAGCATTTACGGCTGAAGTATTTGGAGAAGCGTAGGGCAATGCGCCAGCGGCTCCAGCCCCGGAGTCAGCGCGCCCAGCACGACTTGGTACCAAGTGTCCGCGATCCGCGATAACTGTTTGGCCCCCCGTCCGTCTCAATAGGGGGGCCTTTGGAAAAGAATGAGCAAGAGCCTCACGCGGTGCTACACTTGGAAGGGGTTTACTGTATGTTTCGCCGCTCCAGCATTGCTGTTTCTATCCTCGGGGCTGTGCTGGCAGCACATGCCCAAGCGCCTGTGGCGAAGGTAACTCCCCCGGTAAAGCAGCATAACGCGCCCGAAGCGGCAAAGGAGAGCCGGCCGCCCGCTCCGCCCGCGCCTGCCCCAATTCCGCAGATGTCGCCCGAGCAATTGCCTCCTCAGCCACCGCGCGTGATCTATCAGGGCGGCCAATTGTCAATTGACTCCCAGAATGCCAGCCTGGCTGACATTCTGCATGAAATTCATACCCAGACGAACAGTCAGATTGATCTTCCGCCGAGTATGGGCAAGGAACGCGTCGCTGCTCACATATCTGGGTCGCCCCGCGAGGTCGTGAATGAGTTGCTGGAAGGCGCCAGGGTGGGATACATAATTCTTGGCTCGCCCGATGATCCCAATGCAATCCAGAAAATAATCTTGTCTGTTCTGCCGCAGGAGGCCAGCAATGGCCAGGCACCGGCCGGCCATAATTCGCCGTGGAAGGCTGGATCTCCCAATCCGGAAGCTCAGGAAGAAGATCAAGCCGAAGCCGCTCCTGTAGAACCGGAACCGCCTCCCCCACCGCCGCAGCCCGCTCAGGTCAGTCCTCCCGATCAGAACGCTCCGGCAAGGACTCCCCAGCAAATGCTGCAGAACCTGCAGAAGATGCGCGACCAGCAGAACCAGAACACTCCGCAGCAATAAACAGGAGGAGAGCGAAGGCGAAATTTATCAGTCCCGGTTCCGACTCCTGAATTTGATCAACTTTTGCCGCAACTGCCTTGCCATATGCGTGTTCAATCACTTTAGGAAGGCCAGGGAGCAAAAGTGATGCTTGGCTCCCGGCAAACCTGCCCAGGATGCATCGAGAGCAATCGGGCAGGCAGTTCCTGAGGAGGCGAAAGCCATGAACTCTCTTAGACATACTTTTCTGGGAACCTTGTTCCTCATGTTGATTGCAGGAACCATGGCATTCCCGCAGGCTCCGCCCGCTGATGACACTCCCTCAGTGCGATATCCATCCGCTTCAAGCGATCCGAACACGACGGCTGTGAACCAGGGTAACGCTGCAGCGCCGAGCGAAGATGTTGCCAATCCTGACATGGGTACGGGCGAACCTTCCAACGATCCGCCGCGGCGGGTTGCGCGTTTGGCGTATATGAACGGATCGGTTTCCATCCAGCCTGAAGGCACAGGGGATTGGGTCGCGGCGGATCTGAATCGCCCGCTGACCAACGCAGATAATATCTGGGCGGACAAGAGTTCGCGGGCCGAGTTGAGCGTCGGCACCGCGGTGATGAGGATCGATTCGGAAACCAGCCTTACGCTGACAAATCTCGGGGATAATTCCATCCAGATGCAATTGCACCAGGGAACCCTGAACCTGCGGGTGCGCCACCTTTTCGACGGCGAAGTGTACGAGGTAGACACGCCTAATATGGCATTTACAGTCCAGAAACCGGGCGATTACCGCTTTGACGTCGATCCCAATCAGGATGCCACGGTTGTAACCGTGCGCAAGGGAGAAGGCGACGCCACCGGCCAGGGCCCCGCCGTAAAGGTGAAGTCCTACGAGCAGGTTCGGTTCACCGGGGTTGATCTGGTGCACGACGTACACGGTGCGCCGCAACCAGACGCGTTTGATGATTGGTGCAAAGTCCGCGACGACCGCGACAACAATTCCGTTTCTGCCCGCTACGTTTCACCTGGAGTGGTTGGGTACGAAGACCTCGATGCAAACGGAACCTGGCAGGATGCTCCTGGTTACGGTCCCCTTTGGGTGCCAACGGTTCCGGCCACTTGGGCGCCTTATCGCTTTGGACACTGGGTGTGGGTAGCCCCTTGGGGATGGACCTGGGTGGATGACGCGTCCTGGGGTTTTGCACCCTTTCATTACGGGCGCTGGGTTGCCTGGGGTGGCGGTTGGGGATGGGCCCCCGGGCCGTATTATTGGCGTCCTTACTACGCTCCGGCCCTGGTGGGTTGGTTCGGCGGATTTGGCTGGGGAGTCGGCTTTGGCATTGGATTCGGTGGAATCGGCTGGTGCCCGCTGGGTTTCCACGAGCCCTTCTACCCGTGGTATGGTCACAGCGGCTACTACTTTCGTAACGTGAATATAACGAACACGCGAATCACTAACATCAACAGCGTGGTTCGTCCGGTCCACTATGCGAACCAGGGAGTGCGGGGCGGGTTCACAGCGGTACCGCATTCGACCCTTACGAATTCCCAGTCCGTTGCAAAGACGGCAGTGCCGGTGTCGGCCAGCGCGATGAAGACCGCGCAGCCTCTCAGCCATGTGCCGGTGCAACCCACGCGCACCAGCATGCTGGGAGCGAATGCCGGACGTCCAGCGCCGGCGCCTTCGTCAAGAGTTCAGAGTCGTCCAGTATTTTCACGACTGACTCCGCCTGCTGGATCGCACACAACTGCTGCCCAGAATGGAGCAAGACCGGTACAGAGTGCGTCGTTGACGAAGCCCTCGACGGTTGGCAGCACCGGGACTCGCGGCAGCGAGGCGACTAGCCGGCCGGTAACGGCGAACAACGCCGGCGCATCGACTGGTGCGGCGCGCAGCGGGAATGGCGTTCCGCGGCCACCCCAAAGCGCGGCGAACCGGGGAGCTTATTCCGCGGCTCGTCTGGGTGGGATGAGCAGCACACTGGGATTGCAGTCGTCGCGTACGTCAGTCCCGCGGCCAACGGGGAACGTGCAGCCCGCCAGCAACTGGGGCCGTTATAATTCCACGCGCCCGGCCACAACGTCGACCGAAGCGCACAGTGGCGGACAAACCTCCGGATATGGCGGCCACTATGGAGGTCCTGCTGGTTCGCCGGGCGGCAGCTATGGCGGAAACCCCCATGGAGGTTCGGCGCAAGCACCTGCTTATCACGCTTCGACGCCGGCGCCAAATAATCATGGTTCGGCTCCCCCCGCTGCACATTCCGGCGGCTCGGCGCCGCACTCCAGTGGAGGCGGTGGGCACGCCGGCGGAGGTGGCGGACACGGTGGGGGCGGTGGCCACCGCTAATCGGTTCTTTCCGAACAAAACGTCAGTTAGCGAAGAACGCCGCTCGAACCTGAGCGGCGTTCTTTTCTCTTCATTTCCCGCGTTACCAACCCACATCGGATCGATGCAGACTTGGACGGATAGTGTAGAGAAAGCATCAAATTTTATGACGAAGCTAAGATACCTGAACGCCTCGGTTTGTCAATTGTCAACGCATGCGGGGAAGGCAACACTCGCTCTTCGTTTCGACCAGCGAGTAGGTATAGTCAACCTTATCTCTGCACGTCCTCCAGGTCTTATAGTGGATGCCGTGAGCATCCTCGCGGGCAGCCAAAATCCGTGAATTGGGGAATAGGTTTGCTCGATCGTGTTTTTCTTAATCCAAAATGAGGGATTCCTTGCCGGCTCGGCCTCGACGCGCTCAACCGCAAAACTGGCAGCATTTACCCAGATCCGGCCGCGAATCAGAAACTTGCTCGAAGCGAGCGGCTCGGCGTAAAGCACATAGGAAGCTGCATTGCCGGTCGTTTCCAGCCGAACGAAGCTGAAACGGTAGTTGCTTGCATCCAATGCGTTTTTGGAGCGGTTCTCAGGCCAGAATGCTTCCCGCTCAGCCTCTACGATCCTGTGCAAGACCCGGTTCCTCAGGACTTCTGAGCCGGATTCAGAAACCACGTTGACCTCCAGAACATCCGGGGATTGGAACCTGACTCGAACAACCATTTCGGCGCTGCGGTTACCGAAGAAGCCGGAATATGCCAGCCGGTAATTTTGTATGCATTCGTAGGCAAGCAGATCACGATCGCGCTTGGCAACTTGCCTCGACATCCGCACCAAAATCTCATCAAGCGCCAAGGGTGGAGCGGAATCTGCCGGAGCCGAAAGACCAAAGTGGCTCAAAATCAAGACAGCGACAGTGAGTTTGATTCTTAACTTCAATCTGCTGGTCAACCCACGCTCTTACGGATTTTCTCAGCGCATTGGATTAGCACTTTCGCTACGATTGCGTCTTGGCAGCCCGAATTGGCCAAAATCCGTTCCTGAACTATATTAGATTGCGTCTTGCGGCGTAGGTATGCTCTGGAGGAAGTCATGCATCGGATAAATCTCGCGGCAGTCGCGGTATCGGGCGTAGTTTTCTGGCTTATCCAGGCCGTCTGGTTCACCGTATTTGGCGACGCATGGATTGCTGCGGTTGGAATGCCGGCTGAGCGCGTGGCCGCAGCCAAGGCGCATCCGTCATTTTGGCCCTATGTGATCGCATTGGCCGCCAATATCCTGATTGCCTACGTCATCAGCAAAGTGATGATAAGCAGCGGGGCCGCGAGTATCGGCCGCGGCATGATGACGGCCGGGACGCTATGGGGTGGAATCCTTATGACCGATATGCTGACCAGCAACAGCTTTGAGCAGCGTCCCGCCAGCGTCACCCTTATTAACGGCGGCGCAGCTCTGGCGGGGATGATGGCGTGCGGAATCATCTGCGGCGCCTGGAAGAAAAAAGCATAGACCTCGATCGCGTAAGCACCCGCACAACATCATGTGACCCTGCGCACAGAGATTCTCGCCCAAAAGAGCGATTCTAAGCTGTTGAAATCAGCCCTCTTCGTAGCGAGGAGCACCCGATCGCCCCGCGCTCCTGGAGTCTTCTATGCCCCATTCTTCGAGCGGGGCTCGGGAATTCGTGGATCATGATCTCGGCATCTACCGGCAGGCCCGCCTGCGCACGACGCTTGCCGCCGCGGCCGTTCTGATTGCGCCATTGGCGACGTTCCTTTGGCTTTCGCGGCAGCGCTTTCTGACCCATTATCTCAGCCATCCTGAACTCATGTATGGGCTGTCAAGCCTGTTGCTAGGCCTGATTCTGGCGGTCGCGTTCGGACGCATCGTCTCCAATCACGTTGTACGCTTGGCTGGTGAACTCGAGAAGAGCCTGCGCTCGGTGGCCCAGAGAGAACGGGAGCGTGATTCGGCGCAAGGGGAACTGATCAAGCGCCTGGAAGAGGAACGGGAGTTGGTGAAGGAAAAGCTTCAGTTTGAGGCGCAACTGGCGGAGTACGAAAAATACGCCGCCTTGGCGCAACTGGCGCTGGGAGCGGCGCATGAAATCAACAATCCGTTGCTGGGAATCCTGTCCCACCTGGAGCTGGAATTGAAAGAAACGGCCGACCCGGACGAGCGCTTGGAAATCGAGCAATGCATCGAAGGCACCAAACGCATCTCGTCGACCATTCGCGGGCTGATTAATTACGCCCGGCCCGGCCCGCTGCAATTGATGAAGGTAAATCTCGACCGGATGATAAGGGAAACGTTCAGTTTTTTGCGGCACCAGCCGTTATTCCGGAATATCAGGCTGGAGCAGGCGACTCCGTTGAACCTGCCGCCGATTACGGCGGATGCGAATCAACTATCGCAGATTCTTATGAATCTACTGTTGAACGCCGCGCAGGCTATGCCTGAAGGGGGATCCATTACGGTTTCGGTGGACAAGGTGAAGTTTGCGGAAAAGGTGGAGATCAGAGTCAAGGATACTGGCGTCGGAATCCCGGCCGATATATTGCCCCATGTCTTCGAGCCTTTTTATTCCACTAAGCGCGGAAAAGGCACTGGATTAGGGCTAAGCATCAGTCAGGCTTATGTCCGCAGCCACGCCGGAGACATTACGGCGGAAAGCATCCCCAATCAGGGAACGACGGTTCGGATCGTACTGCCGATCAGGCAGGAGGGGCACGAAGTGGAGCAAATGGAGGAAGTGCTGGCCTAGAAAGGTCATAACTTGGTAGGTTTCGAGTGAGAGCTCGATTAGGTTCCTAAGTTACCACTTACAAATTGCGGTTATGGCTTATTCGATCTTGATTCTCGATGACGAGGCGCTGACGTTGCGAACCATCAGCCGGGCCTTACGTGACGAAGGCTACGAGGTTTTTGTCGCCATGACGGGAGAAGAGGCGTTGAAAACCGTTGCCGAGGAAAAACCCGACCTGGCCATGCTGGACGTGGTGCTGCCCGGTATCGATGGCATCGAAGTCCTGCGCCAGATCAGGCGCAGCAATCCAGCCACGGTGGTGGTGATGATGAGTGCGTACCACATGGTGGACCGCGCCGTGGAAGCCATGAAACTGGGCGCGTACGACTACCTGATCAAGCCGTTCCACATAGCGGATATGGTGAATACCATCCGCCATGCCAGCGAGATGCTGGCCTTGCGCGTGCGGGTTCGGGATACGGTCGCATCAGCCAAGGACCGCTATGACTTCCAGCGTGTCGCGTCGCGCAGCGCCAGGGTGCAGGAGCTTATGGAACTGGCTCGCAAAGCCGCGGAATCGGACAAGACGACCATCCTGATTCTGGGCGAGAGCGGCACCGGTAAAGGTGTGATGGCGCGTGCCATTCACTACAATTCTCCGCGGGCTGCCATGCCGCTGATGGAACTGAATTGCGCGTCACTTCCCGATGCGCTGCTGGAAAGCGAACTTTTTGGGTATGAGCCCGGAGCATTCACCGATGCGCGGCGGCGCAAGGAAGGCCTCCTGGAAAAGGCCGACAAAGGCACTGTGTTCTTGGATGAAATTGGCAACATGTCCCTAAGTGTGCAGGCTAAGCTGCTGCGCGTGCTCGAAGAGGGATGTTTTATGCGCCTGGGCGGCACGCGCCAGCTAAAGGTCGATGTCCGCATTATTGCCGCCACCAATTCCGATCTTAAGAAGAGCATTGCGCAGGGAGAGTTTCGCGAAGATCTCTTCTACCGGCTTAACGTGGTTCCCATCTCGATACCGCCGTTGCGCGAACGCAAGGAAGATATCATGCCGGTGGCGCTGGACATGATGCAGAAGTACAACCGCGAACTGAAAAAGAACTTCACGGGATTTACCCCGGCTGCCGCAGAGCTGCTGGAAAAGTATGCGTGGCCCGGCAACATGCGCGAACTCCGCAATGTGGTTGAACGGGCGATGATCCTTGCCCCGGACGGCGATGTTGATGCCGACTCACTGCCGGAGGAGATTCGCGATTTTTCGCCTGTGCCGGAAACCGATTCCGAAACACGCGGACTGGAAGCGCTTCCCCACGGCCAGTTTGTAACGCTGCATGAATTGGAAGAGCGCTACATCAACGAGGTACTAACTGCCTGCCACTGGAACAAGGCGCAAGCGGCGAAAATCCTGGGCATACATCCCACGTCGATCCTCCGCAGATTAAAGAAAAGCGAGGCTGTGGAAGCTGAGCCATAGCGCCTCTCTTCTTATCACCTTCGTGTTTTCCCTGTCTTTCGTAGTTAGAGCCGGCGTCGCAATTCGCAACTGCAATTTGCGACGCTCCGGAGCAAATTGCAGTGGTCTTCCCAGCGCCTTTCGTCCTTCATTTCTGCTAACTCATTGAATTCACGATAGAAGACTAGTTGTCGGGGTATTGCCCCCCACGTGCACATCTCCAGGGTGGAAACGATCTCAAACGGAGGTGCTCTTATGACAATCCTATTCGTACTGCTAACTTTCCTGGTCTGCATGATCATCACTTACTACGCCGAACGGAGCCAGCCAGTTGTGCGTCCATCTGTAATGGTTGCGGCGCCGGCTACGCCGCGCATGACTCGGGACTTGGGGTTCGAAGTACCGAAGGGCTACTCTTTCCATCCCGGCCACACTTGGGTGCTCGACGAAGGCCGACAAAATGCGCGCGTCGGCATGGACAGCTTTGCCGCAAACCTCATCGGGAAAATGGACCGCATTGAGGTTGCCGCACTGAATCGCTGGGTAAGACAGGGGCAGAAACTGTGGTCGGTCACACACGACGATGTCACTGTCGACATGGTGTCACCGGTCGAAGGCGTGGTGGTTGCGGTAAATCCTGAAATCCAGAAGGACGCTGGCCTGGCCGGCAAAGATCCCTACAAGGATGGTTGGGTGTGCGTGGTCAAGTCGCCTGATTTGAAGACCAATACTAACAATCTGCTGCGCGGCAGTCTTGTCGGGCCCTGGCTGCAGAACAGCATCCGGCGCGTCAGCGCAATGACCCCGCAATTGGCCGGAGCGACGGCGCAGGACGGCGGCTTGCCCGTTCCTGGACGCCTGACGCAGGTGGATGCAGCTACCCGGCGGGCAATGGTGAAAGAGTTTTTCCTCACCTAGCACACGAGGATCTTGATCGGTATTGGCCATGGGACAAGTGAACAGAAATCAAGAGGTGACGAAATGAGCACCAAGGCAAAAGCGCTACTAATTGACATAACCAAGTGCATCGGATGCCGCGCCTGCGAGCAGGCCTGCCGCGAAGGACATGGCCAGCCGCTGGAGCAACCGGCGAAACTGACTGCGACTTCCTTCACCTACATCGACGAGCGGGGCGACAAGTTCGTACGGCGGCTCTGTCAACATTGCGAAGATCCGGCTTGCGCGTCGGCCTGCCTGGTGGGTGCGCTCAGCAAGAGCCCGCTGGGGCCGGTCGTTTATGCCGCTAACAAATGTGTGGGCTGCCGTTATTGCATGGTGGCCTGCCCCTACCAGGTCCCGAAATACGAGTGGAGCAAACTGGCGCCGTTTATGCGCAAGTGCGACATGTGCTACGACCGTGTATCGCAGGGGCAGCAGACACGCTGTGCCGAAGCCTGCCCGACGGGTGCCACACTGTTCGGTACGCGTGAAGAGCTATTGCGCGAAGCGCACAAGCGACTGCTTGAAAACAGCTCCTATGTGCAGCATATCTATGGCGAAACGGAGTTGGGTGGAACCTCGATTTTGTACGTATCCGATGTGCCCTTCGAGAAACTGGGATTCCTGCAGCCGCCCAATCAGGAGCCGATGCCAACTCTTTCGGAGGCGGCATTGGGAGACACGCCAACGGTAGTTCTGGTTGGCGGCTCGTTGCTTGCGGGTCTGTATTGGATCACCCAGCGGCGCCGCGAAGTGTTGCTGGCCGAAGGTCGTTTGTCCGTTGAGTCTGAAGGCCCGATTTTTCAGGGCAAGGAAAGGAGCTAGTCATGCGCAGCCTATTAAACAAAATCACGATGTGGCGGGTCATTGCACTGGTAATCTTCGCCACCGGTTTCTATGCGACCTACCTGCGGTTTTTCAAAGGCTGGCAGGCAGCGACGAACCTGAGCGATGCTCAGCCCTGGGGTATTTGGGTGGGTCTCGCTACGCTGTGCGGCGTCGCTTTGTCAGCGGGTGGATTTGCGGTTGCCGCCGCGGTTCATCTGCTGGGGATGGAGCGTTACCGGCCGGTGGCTCGTGCGTCGGTGCTGATTGCTTTCCTGGGATATCTTACGGTTTGCGCCGGTTACGCTTACGAACTAGGCCTGCCTTGGCGCTTCTACAACGTCTTCATCTTCTGGAACCACCGGTCTGTCTTGTTTGACGTCTGCCTCTGCATCATGACGTACACGACGGTGCTGACGTTTGAAGTGGCGCCGCAATTACTGGAGAAATTGCCCTGGGAATGGGCCCACAAGCTGGCTCACTGGCAGCACCGGTACGTGGTGGCCCTGGCGTTGGCTGGCACGCTTCTTTCCTCCATGCACCAATCGTTCCTCGGCGGCCTTTTCCTGATCATGAAGGGCCGTATTTATCCGTTGTGGTACAGCCCTTACATCCACACCATGTTCTACCTGACGGCCATACCGAGCGGGATGTGCATGGTGATCATTGCCATGTATCTCAGCGTCCGTTCGCTGGGAGTGAAGCTGGACTACTCGATTCTTACCGACCTGGCGAAAGTTTCCGTACCCATGCTGATCATCTTTGCGGTGTTTCGCGTAGTCGACCTGCTGACCCACGGCGGATACAAATACCTCTTCCTGCCGCGCATGGAGACGGGGTATTTCTGGCTGGAGAACCTCCTGCTGGTAATCCTTCCGATATTCCTGTTCACCCGAAAGAAAGTGCTGGAAACCCCCGTGTACTTATACTGGACGGCTTGCATCGAGGTGATGGGCCTGATCGCCAACCGCCTTAACATCTCGATTACGGCAATGGAAGACACCACCCACGCCCATTACGTGCCCAGGTGGTCGGAGTTGATGTTGACCCTGATGGTGGTTGCCGCCGCCGTTGTCGTCTTCCGGCTTTGTGTTCTGTACCTCGATGTATTGCCGCGGGGTGAAAAGCGGCAAAGCTGGTTGACCGCTGCAGCGAGTGCCTAATACAGGGGGGCGGGTAGCCGGATTCTCACCGCCGGCTACCCGCAGCTACTGGTGGAGGTGCTTATGGAAACCGAAGAACTCCTCCCGATCGAAATCCTGGAAAGCGAAGACGAACCGGATCCGCTGCTAGCTTCGACTCTGCAACTCGAACATGCGGCCCACTACCTGGATCTGGAGGACTGGATTCTCTACCGACTGCGCCAGAGCGAGCGTGAAATTGCACTCAACCTTCGGATTACCCGCACGGGCGGCGAGACCGCCGGCTTTGGCGGCCTTCGGGTGCAGCACCATACGGGAGGGATGCCGACGCTGGGACCGGTACGGCTGGCGCGCGACGCCGACCCTCACTGGACTCGTGCCGCTGCCATGGAAGCAACCTGGCAACTATCCCTCCTGGCGTTGCCCTTTGGCGGAGCCGCCGGGTCCATCCTGTGTGAGCCTGCCGAACTCGGCGAGCGGGAACTCCAGGAGCTAGTCCGGAGTTATGGCGCCGGCCTGAATGGATTAGCCGGGCCATTCAGTGATGTGCTGGTTCCAGGAAGCGGTTGCAACGAACAGGTAATGGCATGGCTGGCGCTGACAGCTCTACAGCTCAAGCCGCAAGCAGACCCTCAGTGTCTGGCAGCAGTGGTCGGCAAGCCCGCGGCTCTGTGGGGTGTGCCGGAATACTACGGTGCCGTCGCCGCCGGCGTTGTTTCTTTGCTGCACCTTGCCCCTGTAGAAAAGTGGACGAGCGGATCGTTGCGCGGCCGTCGCGTCAGCATACAGGGATTCGGCGCGGTCGGTGGCACCGTGGCGCGGTTGCTGTCGCGCGAAGGAGTCCAGCTCATCGCGGCAGCAGACACCTCCGGAGGAATCTACAGCTCTGCCGGCCTGGACACGGAGGCTTTGGCAAAATACCTGGAGCATGAAGGCATCCTGTTCGGATTCCCCGGCGCCGAAGCGGTCCGCAACAGGGACGTGCTGGAAACCGAAGCGGATGTCCTGGTGCTGGCAGCAGCCGAGAAACAGATTACATTAGCCAATGCACGCAGGATCCAGGCGCCCGTGGTGATTGAAGCTTCGCACGGCGCCGTAACCCACGCCGCCGAAGGGCAACTGGCGGCGCGCGGCATCACGGTAATTCCCTGGTTGGTTGCCGGCGCGGCCGCCATGATTGCGGCGCACCATGAATGGGTGCAAAACACCCATCCTGAATGTGGTGTGCAAGAATTGCGGGCCGCGATCGATTCGCGCCTGCAACAGCTCTACGCGAAGGTGAGCACCGCAGCGAAGGAACATGGCACGTCGTTCGCACATGCGGCGTTGGTCGTGGCCATCGCGCGTGTGGCGGAACAAATGCGACTAGCCAGCACCTAGCGTCGAAAGCGTGGCGCCGATCTCCAGGCTGGCGGTGGTTGCCGGTGTCCCGCCGGCAACATGCCCGCACCACGTTGGTCATTCTTCCCATCTAAACTGACTGGATGGCTTTACTCCGAGACCTGGTCCGTTGCCCCGTCTGTGCGAGTCCGGACGTGGTGTATTCCTGCGAACCCAAGTGCTGCTTCAATCACGTGTGCGCGAATTGCAAGGCCACCTTTCAATTGGTGACGCACAAGACTGGTCAGAGAGACCCAACCACGCCGATCGATGCCTGCGATCCCGAGTCCGGCGATCCGGCGGCCGCCTGCGCGGTCTGCCACGAACTGAGACTGGCCGTATTAAGCAGCGATCAGGGAAAGGTGGTGCTGCTCTGTGCCGGGTGCCGCGCAATCCTCGAGCTGTCCTGTGAGGATATCGCTGCCTAAGCTGCCCAGGTAACATCAGTCTGATTCTGTTCGTTAGCAAACAAATCGCGGCGGCTTTCGTGCGTGTGATAAGATAAAACTCGCGTGATTATCCGATGGCCGCAACCGCGGCCTTTATCGCGCGCCTTCTCTTGATCTGGTTGCTCCCAAGAGTGGGGACGTAGTTCAGTTGGTTAGAACGCTGCCCTGTCACGGCAGAGGTCGCGAGTTCGAGTCTCGTCGTCCCCGCCATTCTTTTCAAGCAGTTGCAAGTCCGGCACAAGCCCTTTCGCGGGATTTGTGCCGTGGTTTGTGCCGTAACCGCCCTGTTCACCCTCGTTTCACTCTTCACGGCGTCCTGTTTTGAGCGCTTGCTGGAGATAGCATCCAAGGCGTGCCGTTTGGTGTCTAGGCGCACGTGTGAGTAGTGGGCAAGCATCCGGGCCGAGACGTGCCCTGCAATTGACATGATCGTCTGGTCGCTCGCCAGAGAGTCTGCCAGTTCGGTGATGGCATGGTGACGGAGATCGTGGAAGCGCAGACCCGCCGTGGAGCTTTTCAACTTACAAATGTCCGCCTTGCATTTCTCATTCTTGCACTCGGTCGCCGGATTTTGCAGTGTGTCGCACTTTGGCAGGTAACAGCCTTGGTAATTCTTCGCCATGCCGTGTGCCAACCCGCCATCGGCTCTTCGGATTCGGCTTACTCTCACCCTTAGCGTGGGGGAACAGATACCAATCCGGTAGCAGGGAATCGCCAAATGGACGCTGTTCATGTTGAACCGCGTGTTCATCGGTCATGTCCTGGGAGTCGGGAACAGTATGCGCCGGTCGCACAGAGGCGGAATGAAACACTGTTCAGAACGGTCGGTGGCGAAGACCGTCCCTCGCAACCGCCCTCTCTGCTTGGTATTAGTTACTTGCTGCTGGCTACTTCTTTCTAATTCACCACCTGCGTGATCGTCGCCGACGTGCTGGCGCTCTTCAGTGTCGAACCGTCGTACTTGGCGGTGAGGCTGTACGTCCCCGTGGTGGTGAACGTATGGTCCAAGGTAGCCACTCCACCCGATAAAGCGACGTTGGCGAGCAGCGTGGTTCCGCTGTAGAATCCGACCGTTCCCGTCGCCGCCACCCCGTTGCCCGGCGTTACCGTAGCGGTCAGAGTAACGCTTTGCACCGTCGTGGACGGATTAGGCGAGACGGCTAAGACCGTCGTCGTGGTGTCAAAGTTTACCGTATATGACAGAACCGGCGAAGTGCTGGCAGCGATGCTCGTCGATCCGTTGTACTTGGCGGTGATGCTGTGCGTACTGCCCGCCGTCAGCGCGGAGTAGTTCAGCTTGGCCACCCCCGCTTCGCTCACGCTGATCGTGCCGATCGCCGTGCTGCCATTGTAGAAGGTCACGGTGCCGGTCACTGCGCCGCCGTACTTCGGAGTGACCTTGGCGGTAAACGTGACCGTCTCGCCGCCGGTGGAAGGCGAGGCCGGCGAAGCGGTTAAGGCCGTGGTTGAGGTCGCCTGGTTTACCACCTGCGATACGGCCGTGCTCGTGCTGGTCGAGTAATTCGAGTCACCCGAGTAAACCGCCTTGATGGAGCCGGTCCCGAACGCCAGCGCCGTCGTGGCACAGGCCGCGGTTTGCGACGCCGACAGCTTGACGGCGGAACAGCCGGTGATGGTGGTGCCATTCGAGCTGAAGGCCACCGTGCCCGTCGGCGCCGGAGGACCAGCCGGCGTAATGGTTGCCGTGAAGGTCACCGATTGGCCGTAGATCGACGGATTTGAGCTGGAAACCACTGCCGTGGCCGACGACAGTTTGTTTACCGTCTGCGTGACCGTATTCGATGTGCTGGGGCTCTTCAACGTCGAACCGTCGTACTTGGCCGAGAGGCTGTAAGTTCCCCCGGTGAAGGCATGGGTGAAGGTGGCCACTCCACTGGACAAAGCAACGTTGCCCAGCAGGGTGGCGCCGCTGTAGAAGGAAACCTCGCCCGTCGCGGCCACTGCGCCGACGACGGGTTGGGCGATGTGGTCAGAGCCGTCGTCGTGGTGTCGTAGTTCACCACCTGCGAAAGCACCGCCGAGGTGCTGGTTGCATCCGTGGCGGAGCCGTTGTATTTGGCCGTGACGCTGTGCGTTCCAGCTGTCAGCGACGAATAGTTGAGCTTGGCCACGCCCGCACTCAAATCGAGGGTACCAATAGCGGTCGAGCCGTTGTACCACGTTACCGTCCCCGTGGGCGTGGGGCCGCTGGAAGCCGTCACTGTGGCCGTAAACGTAACTGTCTGGCCGCCAGTGGACGGATTCAGGCTGGAGGCCAGCGTCGTGGAAGTGGCGGGCAGGGAAACAACCTGCGTCAACGCGCCGCTGCTGCCTGCATTATTGCTGTCGCCAGAATAGGTCGCTACGATTACGTCGCTTCCTACCGTGAGTGCAGATGTAGTGCATTGTGCCTGGTTGGAGGCAAGGATTACCGCAGAACACCCACTGATGGCAGTGCCGTTTGAAGTGAAACCGATGGTGCCGCTCGGGGAGGAACCACCGCCAACGGTCGCGGTGAACGTTACTGCCTTGCCCACGATTGAGGGATTGGCCGAGGAACTCAGGTTCGTCGTTGTGGACGATACCGTCTCCGCAGTCACCTTGCGAATGACGGTGTTGCCGGTGTCCGCAATGTAAAGGTTGCCCGCCGAATCCACCGCCACTCCCGCCGGGATATACAGATTTGCGCTGGTCGCGGGGCCGCCGTCGCCGAGATAGCCGAACAAGCCAGATGGCTCACAGCAGCCCGCCACCGTGGTAATCACATCCGTGGAAGCAGTCACCATGCGGATGACGTCGTTATAGGTGTCCGCAATGTAAAGGTTCCCCGCCGAATCCATGGCAACCGCGGAGGGGAAAAACAACTCAGCGCCGGTTGCCGGGCCGCCATCCCCGTCGTAGCCCCCAAAACCAAGGCCCGCGCCATTTCCGTTTCCAACGACTGTGCTGATTACACCTGTGGACGCGGTTACCTTGCGGATGACGTTGTTTTCGAAGTCAGCAACATAGAGATTGCCCGCTGAATCCACCGCAATCCCTCGAGGGGCATCCAGCGCCGCACTGGTCGCGGGGCCGCCATCTCCGCTGTAGCCCTGAGCGCCGGGCGCCCCAGTGGTCTCACAGCAGCCCGCCACCGTCGTGATTATTCGCGTCGAAGCGGCCACCATGCGGATGACCATATTGCCCGGATCTGCAATGTAGAGGTTGCCCGCCGAGTCCACCGCGACCCCAAAGGGGGCATTTAATTCGGCGCTGGTTGCCGGGCCGCCGTCGCCACTGTATCCGGCTTTCCCGGGTATTCCGGCCACTGTGGTAATTACACCAGTAGATACGGTCACTTTGCGGATAATTGAATTGCCGGTGTCCGTAATGTAGAGGTTGCCTGCCGAATCCAATGCAACCCCTTCGGGGTTATTCAATTCTGCGCTGGTCGCTGATCCACCATCGCCGCCATATGCGCATGAATTGGGCCCTTGGCCCGCCACCGTCGTGATGTAACCCGTTGATGCAGCGACTTGTCGGATGACGCAGTTGCTTTCATCCGCAACGTAGAGGTTTCCGGCTGCGTCGACAGCGACTCCGATGGGGTTATTCAATGATGCGCTGGTAGCCGGGCCTCCATCACCGCTATAACCCGAATTACCCGGCCCTCCCGTCGTTTCGCAACATCCGGCCACTGTGGTGATGATCGGGACAGTGGAAGTCGCCGGCTTTTTTGCCAGCACCGGCAAGACGACTGCAAGGCAAAGTGCCGCAGTAGCAATCGAACCCGGCTTTAGCAAAGTCAGCCTGGTATTGAGTTGCACGCAAATTCTCCTCATTGCTCGTTCAATAGGGCAGTTGAGCAGCGTACCTGAGTCGTTTTAGTCCCGGACCCGCTGAACGTCAGACTACGCCGGTAGCGTCCGAGTGAAGACTCTTAAATCTTGACCCTAATGCGGAGACCTGTCAACTTACGATAAGCAGTAAAGCCAGGCAACCTGTTGGTGCGCCGACGAACTCATCTGTACACGCGACGACGCTGGCAGGACAGTGCCGGTCTCGCCCATAACCAGCGGCCGTTGTGTCGGCCTTCTGGTCGCCGCTCTTTGCTCTTCAACTACGGTGCAAAATAAGCCGATATATCCAGCACCAACTGAGTGGTACTGCTTACATACGCATCCGTCTTGCCGTCACTGTTCGGCACGATTGCCGAGAGGAGGCAAAAGAGTCGATGCGAAAAGCAAGTCGACAATCCTCCAAACAGGGGAATCCAGCATAGAACTGCGGGATTACGGAGTCACAACATGGACCAGCACATCGGACGTGCTCGCTGAGTAGCCTTTCTCGCCCAGGTACTTGGCAGTGATCGTATGCGTTCCCTGTGTC